>NZ_JBQQBS010000042.1:0-86844 GCF_052245395.1 Streptomyces sp. 4N124 | reverse complement strand
AGCCCGAGCAGCAGCACCGCCCCTCGACCAGCCCGGAGTGGTCGGCTGGTACGCGGACGGAGCGAAACCCGGCGCCGCGGGCACCGCGCTCATGGTGGGGCACGCCGACACCGAGACCCGCCCCGCCGTCTTCCACAAGATCAGCTCCCTGCAGCCCGGCGCGAAGGTCCGCGTCATCCGCGACGACGGCAAGATCGCCGAGTTCACCGTCGACGACATCCAGGTAGTGACCCGCGACCTCTTCGACGCCCATCAGGCCTACGGCCCCCGCCACGCCGGCCGCCCCGAGCTACGGCTGATCACCTGCGGCGGCACCTTCGACCGCGCAAGCCGCACCTATACGGCAAACGTGATCGTGTCGGCGTACTTGACGAGGACGGGCTCCTGACGAACCCGGAGCCAACCCGCCCGGTCGACGGCCCGCTCCCCCCGAAGCCGCCGACCGGGCTGGTCCTCAACCGCGCGCGCTCGGGCTGCGGGAGTAACCCGGCGACCGGCGCGGGAGGCTTGGAAGCCACAGTTGGGGGACGACTGGCCGGGGGCTGGGGCCGTCGAGGACGACTGTAGAACGAAAAGCGCTGCCTGGCATAGAGGTTGGATGACGCCAAGTCCCGGTCTCGTGGCACTGTGTCATCCACGCAGGTGGTGCAGGGGTCTACGCGGGTCCACCGGCCGTCCCCCCGGCCTCCCCGCGCAACTCGGCGTCATCCGCGACCCGTTCGATGACAGCGCTTGCCGCCCGGTCGAGGGGCAGCCTGCGCCGGCGCGCGTACTGCCGCAGGGCCACGAACGCGTCGTCGGCCCCCGTGCCCCAGCGCTCCGCCAGCATCCCCTTGGCCTGCTCGATCCGCACCCGGCTGGACAGGGCCTCCTGCAACTGCCCGGCCAGCGTGCGGTACTGCGCATACGCGCGATGGTTCTGCAGTCCTACGGCGGCGGCGTCGGCCAGCGCCTGGGCCAGCGCCAGCTCCGCCTCACCGGCACGCCCGTCCTGCTCGGGGAGCGTCGGCACGAACACGTTGAGCGCGCCGAGCAGTGCCTCGCGGCGGCGCAGCGGCACCGCGTACGTCGCCATGACGTCGTGCCGCAGCGCCCGCTCGGTGAAGTCGGGCCAGCGGGCGTCGGCGTGGGCGTGCCGGATGGACACCGGCGGCACCGGCTGCCCGGAGCTGTAGCTGTCCAGGCAGGGCCCGCCGCCGTGCTGCGCCTCCAGCAGATCGAGGGCGACCTCCTGCTGCCGGCTGCTCCCGGCCAGCGACACCGCCCGCCCGCCGTCGATCAGCATGATCCCGGCCGCCCGCGCGGCCAGCAGTTCCACACAGTGGTCCGAGATCACCTGTAAGTAGCGCGTGGCCTCGAAGGCATCGGTGAGGGTGTCCGCCGCCTCCACCAGAGCCTGAGCGAGCCGGATCTCCCGGCCGGTGTGATACATGCCCGCGCACTCCCCTTCGCGTGCCTCCGCGCCCTCCTCTCAGGCGCGCGCCTCCCCAGACCATCGGGGCTGTAACAGCTCTCCGACAAGGCTCGGGCGGCCTCGTGGGCGCAGCGTTACGTATGTCAGGATTGAGACTCGAACGGTGCACCCAAGGGGGAGTTGGATGTACGGCAACAGGGGGGTGAGGTCTTTGTCGGCCGGAACACGGGCGTCCGCAGTGGTGCTGGGGGCGGCGCTGCTGATCGCGGGGTGCTCCTCCGGGGACGGGGACGGCGGGGAGGAGCCCGGCGACGCCGGTGCGAAGATCTCCCAACAGCCCAAGGAGACCGACCCGTTCTGGGTCAACCCGGAGGGAAACGCGGTCGAGCAGGTCGCGACGTACGAGAAAGCCGGCAAGCAGGACGACGCCGAGCAGATCCGCAAGATCGCTCAGCAGCCGACGGGCCAGTGGCTCACTCCGGAGAGCGCCGAGCAGGAGGCGCGCGGCTTCACCGAGGCCGCCGAGAAGGCCGACCGGGACGCGCTGCTCGTCGTCTACAACATTCCGCACCGCGACTGCGGCCAGTTCTCCGGCGGCGGCGCCGCGGACGGCAACGCGTACCGGGGGTTCATCGACCAGGTCGCCAAGGGCATCGGTGACCGCCCCGCGACGGTGATCCTCGAACCGGACGCGATCCTGCACCTGGTCGACGGCTGTACCCCGGGCGAGTTCCACGAGGAGCGCTACGACCTCCTCAAGGGCGCCATCGAGAAGCTCAAGGCCAACAAGAACACCAAGGTCTACCTGGACGCCGGCAACGCCGGCTGGGGCCAGCCCGACCAGATCTTCGAGCCCCTCCAGTGGGCGGGCATCGACAAGGCCGACGGCTTCTCCGTCAACGTCTCGAACTTCTACACCACCGAGGACTCCATCGCCTACGGCAAGGAGCTCTCCGCGAAGGTCGGCAACAAGCCCTTCATCATCGACACCAGCCGCAACGGCAACGGCCCCTACACCGAGGGCAACCCCGACGAACGCTGGTGCAACCCACCCGGCCGCGCCCTCGGCGAAACCCCGACCACCAAAACGGCGGACCCCCTGGTCGACGCCTACGTCTGGGCCAAGCGGCCCGGCGAATCGGACGGCGAGTGCAAGGGCGGCCCGAAGGCGGGGGAGTGGTGGCCGGAGTACGCGCTGAGCTTGGCCAAGGCCAGCAAGTGACCACATGACTTGGGGCGCCCTCCGCAATGGAGGGCGCCCCAAGTCATATGCCGGACAGGCCGGTTACGGCACTCGAACCCACTGCGCCTTACTTGGCGTCCCCTGATCATCCGTGACGAACAGCATGTACCACCCCGACTGCACCAGATTCTTGTTCTTGGGTACAGTCACCGTGATCTTGCCCCCGGCCACCTTGTAGTCCAGCGCGATGGACCGCTGGTCGACATCCGTGACGTGCGTCGACGCGCTCGGCCGGATCAGCCGCACCTTCTTGATCGTCGACGCATGCTGCGAGGTGAACGTCCCCGTCCCGCCGCGCTCGATGGTCTTCGGGCCGCCGGACAGCGACGGCTGTGCGTCCCGGTACAGATACGGCGGCGTGTAGATCTCGATCCGCTGCTCGAACTTGCCCGGCTTGGTGTTGGCCTTGTCGCTGTACAGCGAGTCGGAGCCGAAGAACATCACCCGGCCGTCGGGCAGCAGAATCGAGCCGGAGTGGTAGTTCCGGCCCACCAGCGGATCGGCGACGCGCCGCATCTCGCCGGTCCCGGCGTCGTACATCCGCGCCTGCAGGATGTTGGAGTCGCCGCGCCCGCGGTAGTCCTCGGAGCCGCCGGAGATCAGCACGGTGTCGTCGGGCAGCACGGACGCCTGCGGATACCGTGTGCCCTTCTCCAGTGAAGGCCCGTCCGTGAACGCGGGGTTGGCGTCCTTCAGATCGATCAGCCGGGTCTTCTTGCTCGACAGCTTGGACTCACCGACCCCGCCGCCGCCGATCACCATGTACTTCTCGTCCTGCGCCGGCGGCAGCAGCACGGTGTTGGCGGTCTCCAGCATGTTCGCGTCGCTCAGCCCGGGCACCTTGGTGAACTTGTTGGTGTCCAGGTCCCAGACACCGGGGTCGCGCCCCACGTCGTCCGGCCCGTAGCCCGCGTTCGCGCCCGAGTAGAAGATCTTGCTGTTCTGCATCAGGAACAGCGCCGGATAGGTCGGGAACTGCCGGATCTTCTTCGTGTACGTCCACTTCTTGGTCGCCGGGTCGAAGATCTCGTTCTTGCCGGGGACCAGCTGGCCGATGTCGTCGAGGCCGGAGACGCTGAGGATCTTGCCGTCGCTCAGGGTGGTGAGCGTCGGGTACCAGCGGGCCTCCTTCATCGGGTCGACCTTGATGTACTTCTCGGCGACCGGGTCGAACTCGAAGGCGTCCCGGATGCCCTGGAAGTCCTTCTTGTCGAGCGCGAGCTTCTGCGCGATGCCGTAGGTGTTGCGGGCGGCGGTGCCGGTCAGGCCCTGGACGCGGTAGTTGTCCTGGGTACCGGTCTCGTACTGTCTGCCCTTCTTCTGCGCCTCGACATAGATCCGGCCGAGACCGGGGTCGTTGCGCAGGAACTCGCCCGTCGCCTCGTCGAAGACCTTCTTCGCGCGCGGCACGAGCACCGGGTCCTTGGAGACGAACGTCTTGCCGTTCTCCTTGCCGGTGAACTTGGTGCCCGCGGGCAAGGTGATCGGCTTGTCCGGGTTCTCGTTGTGGACGATCATCAGGCCGCCGGCCTTGGTGACGTCACCCTTGAGCTTCTCGTACCGCTTGGTGCCGCCCGCGATCAGCAGATTGCCGTTGGCGAGCTGGGTGTGGCCCGTGCAGAACAGGTCGCTGGGCGTCGGCACCTTCTTGATGGTGCCCTTGACGGGGTCCCAGATCCGGGTGTCGAACTTCTTCGCGTCGAAGTTGTCCTGGTTGTTGCCCGACCCGGCGACGAGCAGCACCTTGCCGGTGCGCAGCAGCGCCGCGTGGATGGTGTTCTGCCGGTACTCCTCCGGGAACTCGACGATCTCCCAGTGACCGTTGTCGGCTTTGTACTCGGGTCTGTTGATCTGGTACTCGTGATATTTCTCGGTCCCGACGCGGTAGAGCCACGGCCCGTTCATCCCGGCCAGCGCGAGAACCACCGCCGTGCCTATCGCGAGTCGACGGACACGGCGGCGGCCGGCCTGGTCTTTCATTCCTTACGTCCCCCAAGTCCACCAAGGGCGATCTGCATGGTCTGGTCGTTGCCGCCGCCCCCCGGCTGCTGCTGCGAGGCGGCCCAACTCGGCTTCTGCTGCGGGGCGTGCGGCGCAGGCAGCGGCTGCGGCTGGTGCTGGTGCGGCAGGACCCCGCCCGCGTCCTGCGGCTCGGGCGCGGCGGGCTTCTTCTTCTCCTGCCGCATCATGTGGCGCCAGGCGAAGATGGGCGTGGCCGTGATCAGCAGGGCGAAGCAGGCCCAGATGATCATCGCGGGGTGGGAGTGGCCGTACACGAATCCCGCGGCGATCGAGCCGGCGAAGATCAGGATGAAGTACCAGTGGTACCGGAAGGTCCCGAACCAGCGGTCCGGGCTGGCCGAGTCGCCCTTGGGCGTGACCACGAACTTGCTCTTCCTGCGGAGCATCGAGTCGATCAGCGCCTTGGCGTAGAGCGGCGCCGACAGCGCGGACATCACCATGCCGGCCACACCGCCGGAGCCCTCCGGCTCGTGCGGCGAGACATTGTGGCGGCGGTTCCAGACGTAGAGGCCGATCTGCAGGGCGGAGGCGTTGCCGTAGAGCATCAGCCATATCGTGGGGTCGATGTTCACACCCGAGGCGCCCAGGCCCAGGAACAACGCACAACTGATCGCCGCGAGGATCCAGTTCAGGGCCGACATCGGGTAGAAGATGATCATCATCGTGTAGTTGAAGAGCTTGCTCGGCGGCAGCGAGTAGAAGCCCTTCCAGTACTGCTTGAGGATCGTCTCGTACGTCCCGCGCGACCAGCGCATCTGCTGGGTGAAGAAGTCCGTCCAGGCGCTCGGGCCCTCGCCGACCGCCAGCACGTCCGGCGTGTAGACCGAGCGCCACTTCTTGCCCGTGGCGGGGTTCTTGTGCCGGTGGATCTCGAAGCCGGTCGCCATGTCCTCGGTGATCGAGTCGTACAGCCCGCCGATCTGCTTCAGCGCCCTGATGCGTACGGCGTTGGAGGTGCCCACGAACATCGGGGAGCCGTAGCGGTTGCCGGCACGCTGGATCAGGGCGTGGAAGAGGAACTGCTGGGACTCGGCGGCCTTGGTGACGAAGTTGTCGTAGTTGCCGTACACCTGCGGGCCGATGACGAAGCCGACGTCCGGGTCGCGGAAGAAGCCGAGCATCCGCTCCAGGTAGTTGGGCAGCGGCACATGGTCGGTGTCGACGGAGGCGAAGAAGTCGTAGTGGTCGCCGTGCGCGTCCAGCCAGGCGTTGTAGTTGCCGTGCTTGGTCTTGGCGCGGTGCGGGCCCTTGGCCTGGTTCCACTTGGCGACGCCCTTGCGGCTGAAGTGGTGCACGCCGAGCCGGGCGCAGACCTCCTTGACCGCCGGGTCGTCGCCCTCATCGAGCAGCCAGACATGCAGCAGACCCCGGTGGCGCAGCTTGACCGCCGCCTCCAGGGTCTTCGTCACCATCTCCAGCGGCTCCTTGCCGGGCACGAAGGAGGTCAGGAAGGCGACTCTCGTGCCGGTCTCGGGCACCACCGGGATGGGGTCGCGGGCGACCAGCGTGGCGTGCGCGTTCGACAGCACGTTCATGCAGCGGAAGAACTCGATCAGGCCGATCGAGACGAGCATCACCATGTCGAGGGTCGGCAGGAAGTCGTACGCCGGGTAGTCGCGCTCGGTCCAGTGCACGGGCTGGAGCAGCCAGGCGAGCAGGACCAGCGACAGCAGTGGTGCCGCGCCCAGCATGAGCGCTGCCCGGAGGCGGTGCGGCTCCTGCGAGAGCAGCGAGCGGTACTGCACTCTGTAGGGCTTGTTCGGATCGGGTTGTGTGAGGGGACCCGCCAGTCGGCTGTAGTGCTCGTAGTCGTACTTCGGCAGCGTCTTCTTGATCCGGCGGAACGCGCCGGTCCGATGCGATGGCACCCTGAGCTGGGTCGTCTGTGACGGGTCGTAGTTCTGCCGGGCGCCCGTCGGCGTCGACGTCATGAGTCATCCCCCCACACGCGGATCAGCGCGTGTCTGTCGGTTCCTTACACCTGCGCCGGTCCCCCTCGACCTTCACAGGCGTATCAGTGATGGACCGCTGTCACCACATCTTCCACACCACTAGACATGAAACAGCGACCTTCCGGTTGCATGATGCCCCCCTCGGCATCGCCTCATGAACGGGGCCCCCTCTCCCCGCGACAAACCGGCAACCGGCTCCTTGCCCCCCAAGTGCCGCGAATCCGCAGCATCTTGAAAAACAGGGTTCTACGGCGTTCAGCATGATCGCAAGATGCGAAACGCGGTGTTTACCGGTCATACGCGTCCATTGTGGCAGCTGTGGGGGTCTTGTGAACCCGGTGTGGGTGAGTGGCAGGCACGACTGTTCGACGGTGGGTACGGGGCAAGCAGAAGGCCCCCCGCCGGAGCGAGGGGCCTAGCTGTCGGTGCGCCGCCAGGGACTCGAACCCCGGACCCGCTGATTAAGAGTCAGCTGCTCTAACCAACTGAGCTAGCGGCGCCTGCTGACCTGCACAACTTTACCCGACCCCGGAGAGTGCTCCGGACCACCGGCGCCCCGCCGGCCGGGGCCCGCCCTGGCCGCCGTACATCATTCGGACCGTCAACATGCGCGTCCGGAAGACAGTTGTGAAACTGATCAACATGCACAGACGTGGACATTTCCAGCTGGAGTGTGAGGGGAATCGCATGCCGACTCCGGTATTCGAGGAATTCGATCCCGCGAGCGACTGCGACTGCCCGGGATGTGTTCACTGGCGGCGGGTCCTGCCGCATTCCGCGACCGGCCACGGAAGCCGTCACCCGGCGGCCCAGCGGGTGCTGGTCGTCGCTGCCGCGGCGCTCGCCGCAGGGCAGGCGGCACCGGCGCTCGCCACCCCGCACGCGGCTCAGCGACCGGACGTTCCCCCAGGTGAGGAGCCCGCGAGCCCACAGGGTGGCCGGGACCCGCTGCACGGTCCGGCCGGCGGGCCGACCAAACCCGCGCCCGTGGCCAAGGTGCCCACGACCACCCGAGCGGAGATCATCAGGCGGGCCAAGAAATGGGTCGCGGCGAAGGTGCCGTACAGCATGAGCCGGTTCTGGTCCGACGGATACCGGCAGGACTGCTCGGGCTTCGTCTCGATGGCCTGGAAGCTGCCCGGAAACGAATGGACGGGCAGCCTCCACCAGTACGGGGTGCGGGTGTCCAAGGACGATCTGCTGCCCGGCGACATTCTGCTGTTCCACAATCCGGAGAACCCGCAGAACGGCTCACACGTCGTCATCTTCGGCGGCTGGACCGATTACACGCACACCTCGTACATCGCCTACGAGTCCACCCGCCCGCACGCCCGCAAGAAGGCCACCCCCTACGCCTACTGGAACAACTCCGACCGCTATCTCGCCTACCGCTACAAGGGGCTCGCGGCGGTCACGGCGGGCGCGAAGTCGAGCGCCCCCGCCGCGCGGCCGTACCCGGGAGCGGCCTACTTCGGTCCCGGCGCCAACAACAAGCACGTCGCCGAGCTGGGCCGGATGCTCGTCGCGCGCGGCGCCGGCCAGTTCTACGCCTCGGGTCCGGGCCCTCGCTGGACGGACGCCGACCGCAGGGCGACCCAGGCCTTCCAGCGCGCCCAGGGCTGGACCGGCGACGACGCGGACGGGCTGCCGGGGCCGCGGACCTGGACGCTGCTGGTCACCGCCGAGGGCAAGGACATCACCACGGGGACGGCCGCACCGGCCGCTCCCGCCTCGCACGGGGTGCCCGGCTATCCGGGGCGGGCGATGTTCCGTCCGGGCGCGGACAACGAGTACGTCACACAGCTCCGCCGGCAGCTGGTGCAGAAGGGATTCGGCACGCACTACACGACCGGTCCGGATCCGCGCTGGAGCGAGGCGGACCGGCGCGGCGTCGAAGCCTTCCAGCGCTCCCAGGGCTGGCGGGGCGGCGCGGCGGACGGCTATCCGGGGCCGGAGACCTGGCGGCGGCTGTTCGCGCTGCATCTTCCCGGGGGATAACCCCCGGACCCCCAGCAGAAAAGCAGGTCAGCCGGGGTCGCCGGCGCGGACACAGCGCGGCGAACCCGAGTAACCCGAGGCCGCGTATCCCACTGTTCTGACGCATCTGACGCATCTGACGCATCTGGCGCGGAGGCTGGAGGCACCCGATGACCACGACCACGTCCCACACGCCCGAGTCCGACGACCCGGCCGAGAGCGCGCCCCGGCCCGCCCGGCTGATCCAGAACGAGGCGACCACCGAGATCCCCGTCCATCTGCTGTTCCGCGACGACCCCAACCCGGTGTCCGTCCCCCTCAAGCCCGCCGTCGTGGGCCGTCGTCACGGGACGGGCGAGCAGCCGCGGCTGCACCGCCCTGTCCCGGCGAAGACCCGCCCGGTGCCCGAGGTGGACCCCGCCCTGGCCGAGCGTCCGGCACGCGTGCTGCCCGGTGTGGTGGGAGTGCTCGCCGGGGGGACCGGGGTGGCCGGAACTCTCCTCACCTCTTGGTGGGCGGGCGCGTTGCCGGCCCCGGTGGTGGCCGAGCTGGGTCTGCCGGTGAGCGGCGGCGCCGGGCTCGGGCCCGTGCAGTGGGCGGCGTACGCCGGCGCCGTTTCCCTGGGACTGTTCGGGTTCGGCGGGCTGGCCCGGGGACGGACCGGGCGGGCGTGGGTGCTCGGGCTGTTCGGCCGCTACCGGGGGACCGTGCGGCGGACCGGCCTGATGTGGGTCAACCCGCTGCTGCTGCGCCGCCGGGTCGACGTACGGCTGCGGCACTGGCGCAGCGAGCCGATGCCCGCGGCCGAGGGCAGCGGGGTCGCGCTGCGGGTCGTCGTCCTGGTGGTGTGGCGGGTGCGCGACACCGCGCGGGCCACGCTGGGCGTCGAGGACCACGAGACCTATCTGCGCGAGTGCGTGGAGGCGGCGCTCGCCCGGGTGCCGGTGGAGATGCCGGGCGGCGTGCGGCCGTCGATGGACGTGGCCACCGACGCGCTGACCCGGCTGGTCGCGGCGGACGCGACACCGGTCGGCCTGGAGGTGTTCTCGGTGCGGCCGGTGCGTGTCGAGTACGCCCCCGAGGTCGCCGCCGCCATGCACCGCCGCCGGATCGCCGCGCTGGACGCCCAGCACCGGGCGAGCGTGCTGACGTCGGTCGTGGATTCGGTGGAGGACACGGTGACACGGCTGACCATGCGGGGGCTGGTGGAGCTCGACGACTACGAACGCAAGGTGCTGGTGAAGGACTTGACGGTGGCGTTCTGTTCCGGACGGACCGAAACAAGCCTGTGATTGGTATGGACATGTTCAATTGACGGCAATAATCTGAGACTTGGTCTAGACCTGCAAGCTCACTGAACTTCCCCCACGTTCTCCAGGAGCGGCAGCATGCGCACCAAGACCAAGTTGTCCGCCGTCGCGGTGGGCCTCGCCACGACCGGAGCCCTGGTGCTCTCCTCCGGCGGCGCCAGCGGCCACGGCTACACCGACCTCCCCATCAGCAGGCAGAAGCTCTGCCAGAACGGCACCGTCACCAACTGCGGCTCCATCCAGTGGGAGCCGCAGAGCGTCGAGGGCCCGAAGGGCTTCCCGGCGTCCGGCCCGGCGGACGGGCAGATATGCAACGCGGGCCTGGGCCAGTTCGCCCAGCTCAGCGCACCGAAGACGCCGTCCGGCGCCAACTGGCCCACCACCAGGGTGACGGGCGGTCAGAGCTACACGTTCCGCTGGCAGTTCACCGCCATGCACGCCACGACCGACTTCAAGTACTACGTCACCAAGCCGGGCTGGAACCAGAACCACAACCTGGCCCGCTCGGACCTCAACCTCACCCCGTTCTTCACCGTCCCCTACAACGGCCAGCGCCCGCCGCAGACCCTCTCCCACAGCGGCACGCTGCCCTCCGGCCTCAGCGGCCACCACGTCATCCTCGCCGTGTGGACCATCGCGGACACGAGCAACGCGTTCTACGCCTGTTCCGACGTCACGTTCTGAGCATCCCTTGAGTCAATTCGCCACCCCCCGCGGGTAGGTTTCCCGCACGCCGATCAAGACCGTTCCGGCGTGCGGGAAGCCGTACCTGACCTCGGGGGACCTCATGGAAGCGCTGTTCTACGTCATACCGTTGCTCATGATCGGCCTGGCGGGCTACGCCGCGACGAGGCTGGTGCAGCGCGCCCGCGACATCCGCAGCGCCTGGAACAACGGGCTCACGGCCGAGGCGCGGTGCCTGCGGGCGTTCACGACGATGCGCAATGACTCCACGACGCAGCACCACGTCTACGAGTTCACCACGCGCGACGGGCGTTACATCCGGTTCGAGGAGGCGTACGGACCGGCGACGACCGTGGAAGGCGACATCGTCACCGTGCACTACCTGGCGGAGCGCCCCGAGCGCGCCACGGCCCACGCCCCGTCTCCCGGAGTGCTCGCGGCGGGCTCGGGCTGCGCGCTGCTGTTCCTCGGCGTCTTCATCGCCTTCTGCATCGTGTTCATGGTCATCGCCTACACGATGTTCTCGGCGCTGGAAGGCTTCGGGTTCTAGGTTCCTGCGGCGCTCCCAGGGACAATTGCGTTTTGGTCCTCCACATCTGACGAAGCGTCAATTACCGTGCGCGCCCATGGAATCCAGTGCAGTCACGGTCGCGGAACTCGTCGCCGCGCGGTGGGACGACCACCGCCCGGGGCTGTGGTGCGAGGAACGGACGTTCAGCCACCACGAGATGGCGGCCGGAGCAGCGGCCCGGGCGGCACTGCTGGCCGATCTGCTGCCGCCGGACGCCGAGCCGCACATCGGGGTACTGCTCGACAACACCCCGGAATACCCGCTGTGGTTGGGCGCCGCCGCCCTAGCCGGTGCGGCCGTCGCCGGGATCAACCCCACCCGCCGCGGCCCCGAACTCGCCCGCGACATCCTGCACACCGACTGCCGGATCGTCCTCACCGACCGCACCCGCCTCCCCCTCCTCACCGGCCTCGACCTGCCCGGCGTACGCCTGCTGTCCACCGACACCCAGGAGTACGACGACCTGCTCGCGCCCTACGCCGACGCCCGCCCGGACGCCACCCGGGCCACCCCCTCCCACCGCCTACTGCTGTACTTCACCTCCGGCTCGACCGGCGCCCCCAAGGCCGCCGTCTGCACGCAGGGCCGCCTGGCCGCCGCCGGGCACTCCCTCGCCGGCCACTTCGCGGTGGGCCGGGACGACGTGCACTACATCTGCATGCCGATGTTCCACGGCAACGCGGTGATCGCCGACTGGGCGCCCGCGCTGGCGGCCGGGGCGGGGGTGGCGCTGCGGCGGCGGTTCTCGGCATCGGGGTTCCTGGCGGACGTACGGCGATACGGGGCGACGTACTTCACGTACGTCGGGCGGGCCGTGCAGTACATCCTCGCCACCGAGGAACAGCCCGACGACCGCGACAATCCGCTGCGGCTCGGCTTCGGCACCGAGGCGGGGGCGGTGGACGCGGCGGCGTTCGAGCGGCGGTTCGGGGTGCGGCTGGTGGAGGGGTACGGGTCCTCCGAGGGCGGGGCGGCGGTGCAGTGGACGCCGGGGACGCCGGCGGGGGCGGTCGGGCCTGCGACGCCCGGGCTGGTCGTACTCGATCCGGAGACGGGACAGGAGTGCCCGGCGGCTCATTTCGACTCCACGGGGAGGCTGCTCAACGGGGAGGAGGCGATCGGCGAGCTGGTGAACCGGGGGCCGAATCCCTTCGAGGGCTACTGGCGCAACCCGGAGGCTGACGCGGCACGGCTGCGGGACGGCTCGTACTGGACCGGCGACCTCTTCTGCCGGGACGCCGACGGGTTCCTGTACTTCGCCGGGCGCGCGGACGACCGGATCCGCGTCGACAGCGAGAACCTCGCCGCCGCGATGATCGAGAACATCCTCGCCCGGTACGACGGTGCCGATGCCGTCGCCGTGTACGCGGTGCCGGACCCGGTCACCGGGGACCAGGTGATGGCGGCGATCTCCGGGACCTTCGAGCCGGCGGGCTTCGTGCGCTTCCTGGCGGCTCAGCCCGACCTCGGGACCAAGATGGCGCCCCGGTTCGTGCGGGTCGTGGAGCGGATGCCGGTCACGGCGACGAACAAGATCCACCGGGCGCAGCTGCGGAAGGAGGGCGTCCGCTGCGCTGATCCCGTGTGGTGGCGACCGGCGGGGGAGGACGAGTACCGGAGGCTGACGCACGCGGACATCGAAGAAGGGCCCCTCGCTCCCACGAGAGGCCCAGCTTCAGGGGGTGTGGGTGGCGAAGCCCCCACAACGCGCGGCGCAGCCGCGCAGTAACGACGATGGCGAGGCCGGTTCGCGCTTTCCGCGAACATGCCTCGCCATCGACATCGTGCGCCGCCAGGGACTCGAACCCCGGACCCGCTGATTAAGAGTCAGCTGCTCTAACCAACTGAGCTAGCGGCGCATGACCCTCGCCGACCACGCGTTATTTGCTTCGCGCGGCGGCGTGCACAGAAAATATTACCCGGTCCTCAGGGGTGCTCCTGACCAAGGCCGGGTGACCCTCAGATGGCCAGCGAGAGCAGCACCGGCGCGGCGTTGCGGTTCAGCGCGTCGGCCGCCTGCTTGAGCCGGTGCGCGTGCTCGACCGGGAGGGACAGGGCGAGGCAGCCCACCGAGGAGCC
Source organism: Streptomyces sp. 4N124 (assembly GCF_052245395.1). Taxonomy (NCBI): domain Bacteria; kingdom Bacillati; phylum Actinomycetota; class Actinomycetes; order Kitasatosporales; family Streptomycetaceae; genus Streptomyces; species Streptomyces sp. 4N124. The sequence continues at coordinate 73,592 of NZ_JBQQBS010000042.1, read as the reverse complement.
GGCCGTGATCGGGACGGCGGCGCAGACCGTGCCGATCGCGTACTCCTGGAGGTCGAGATGGGGCACGGTCGGCGGCTGGGCCTCCAAGCGGGAGAGCAGCAGCTTGTCGCTGGTGATGGTGCGCGAGGTGAGCCGGGCCATCTTGTGCCGGGAGAGATGGTCCCGGCGGCCGTTGTGGTCGAGCTGGCCGAGCAGGCTCTTGCCGATCGCGGTGGCGTGGGCGGAGTAGCGGAAGTCCACCCACTCGTTGACCGCGGGGGTGGTGGGGCCGTCGGCGTACTGCGTGACGTTGATCTCGCCGTCGACATACCGGCTGATGTAGACGGCGGCGCCCACCGAGTCGCGCAGCCGGTCGAGGGTGCCCTGGAGCTTCTCGCGCAGGGCCTCCTCGCGGCCGTGCGTGGAGGTGAGGCGGGCGAGGGCGGCGCCGGTGACATAGGCGCCGTCGGCGCCCTGCTCGACGTACCCCTCACGGCGCAGCATCCGCAACAGCGTGGTCAGCCGCTCGGCGCCGAGGCCGGTGTGCCGGGCGAGCTCGCCGTCCGTCACCCCGGCGGAGTGCCGCGCCACCGTCTCCAGGACGCGCAGGGCGTCCTGGGCCGAGTGGTACGGCGCGGTCGGCTCGTTCATCAGCGCCACGGTTTCCCCCTGCGCTCGCTCTTGGCTCGCTCTTGGGCCGCAATCCGGTCAGCGGATCCTCTCCACGATAACCGGCAAGAGGCTTGTAGTGAGCGGTTGTTGACGAGATTCCGGCCCTCTCAGCAGGGGGACTGACACTCTGGCATATGCCAGAGACAAGGGCTGCCGTTTGCGCTCCGGTACCCCGCCCGCCTTCACCTCCTGTCATCACAGCACCGCGCTGAGGAACTCCCGCGTTCGGTCCTGCTCCGGATCGCTGAAGATTTTCTCCGGCGGTCCGGCCTCGATGACCCGGCCGGAATCGAACATCAGGACCTGGTCCGAGATGTCGCGGGCGAAGTTCATCTCGTGGGTCACACAGAGCATCGTGATGTCCGTGGAACGGGCGATGTCCCGGAGGACGTCGAGGACACCGGCGACCAGCTCCGGGTCGAGCGCGGACGTCACCTCGTCGAGCAGCAGCACCTGCGGCCGCATCGCCAGCGCCCGCGCGATCGCGACGCGCTGCTGCTGGCCGCCGGAGAGCTGGGAGGGGTGCGCGTCGCACTTGTCGCTGAGCCCCACCAGGTCCAGCAGCCCGCGCGCCCGCTCCTCCGCCTCGTCCTTGGACATGCCGAGCACGGTGACCGGGGCCTCGGTGATGTTCCTGAGGACCGTCATGTTCGGGAACAGGTTGAACTGCTGGAAGACCATCCCGATCTTCTTGCGGACCTCGCGGATCTGCTTCTCCGGCGCGGGGAACAACTGCTCCCCGTCGACGGTGATGGTGCCCTCGTCGGGCTTGGTCAGCGTCATCAGCAGCCGCAGGATCGTGGTCTTGCCGGAGCCGGACGGGCCGATCAGGGTGACGTGCTTGCCCGCGCTCACGGAGAAGTCGAGATGGTCGAGGACCGTGTTCTCGCCGAACCGCTTGGTCACGTTCTCCAGGCGGATCAGTTCGGACGAGGTGGCCGGAACGTCGGTCGGGTTCTTTTCGGTGTCAACGGACAAGGCGTCGCTCCAGGGTGCGCAGCAGGACGGAGGCGAGATAGGAGATGAGGATGAAGGCCACGCCGATCACGGTCAGCGGCTCGGTGAAGCGGAAGGTCTGCTGGGAGAACAGCCGTGCCTCGCCCATCATGTCCAGCACGGTGATGGCCATCAGCATCGGCGTGTCCTTCAGCATCGCGATCACGTAGTTGCCGAGCGCCGGCACGACCCGGCGGATCGCCTGCGGCAGGATCACCACGGTCCACGTCCGCCTGAGCGGCAGGTTCAGCGCGGTCGCCGCCTCCCACTGGCCGACGGGCACCGCTTCGATACCGGCCCGGTAGACCTGCATCGTGTACGTCGAGTAGTGCAGGCCGATCGCGAAGACGCCGGTGGTCAGCGCGGAGAAGGTGATGTTCCACTCGGGCAGCACGTAGAAGAGGAAGAACAGCTGCACCAGCAGCGGGGTGTTGCGCACGAACTCCGTGACGACCCCGACCGGCCAGGTCACCCAGCGCGTCGGCACCCGCATCAGCAGCGCCCACACCAGGCCCAGCGCGAACGAGATCAGCGAGCCGAGTACCAGCGCCTGGAGGGTGACCAGCAGGCCGTCCCAGAAGTGCGGCATGAAGTCGGCGACCGCTCCCCAGTCCCAGTTCACGCGACACCACTCCCCTCAGGCACGCGCACCGCGGTGACCTTCTTCTCCGGCTCCTTGCCGATCCCGGCCTTCAACTTCTTCTCCAGTCCGCGCATCACACGCGTCAGCAGGAAGGCGATCACGAAGTAGATCAGCAGGATGTACGTGTAGATCTCCGCGCTCTCCTGCAGGGCCAGCCGCACCAGGCTGCCGCTGAACGCCAGATCGCCCATGCCCATGATCGACACCAGCGCGGTGCCCTTGAGCAGCTCGACCAGCAGATTGGAGAACGGCGGGATCATCTCCGGCACCGCCTGCGGCAGCATGATCAGCCGCATCCGCTGCCAGGGCGTGAAGCTGAGCGCGATCCCGCCCTCCTTCTGCGCCGGGTCGACGGCGCTCAGCGCGCCGCGCACGATCTCGGAGCCGTACGCCCCGTAGGTCAGTCCGAGCGCCAGCGTGCCCGCCCACATCGGCACCAGCTGCCAGCCGAAGGCGGGCGGCAGTACGAAGTACACCCAGAAGATCATGACGAGCGCCGAGGTCCCGCGGAACACCTCGGTGTAGAAGCCCGCGAGGAAACGGACGATCCGCAGCCGGTGGACCCGGGCGGTGCCGACGATGAAGGACACGGCCGCCGCGAGCAGCGCGCTGAAGACGAGCAGCTGGATCGTGACCCAGAGGCCCTTGAGTACCAGTTCCCACAGTCCCGAGGTCATCCGCCGCACAGCTCCTTCGCGGTGAGGTCGGTCATCTCGGCCTCGGTGAATCCGAAGGGCCGGAGGATGCGGAGCAGCTCTCCGCTCTGCTTGAGCTTGCGCAGTTCCACATTGAAGGCGTCGCGGAGGTTCGTCTCCGTCGGGCGGAACGCGAAGGCGCCCCCGTCGACATGCGGCTTCCCGCCGACGAGTGGCTTGAACGGTTCGGTCGACTCGGCCTTGGCGGACTTCTTCACCACCTCACGGGTGGTGAGCGCGGTCCCGGCGAAGACGTCGACGCGCCCCGCCTCCACCGCGTTGAGCCCGGCGACCTGATCCTGGACGATCATGATGTCGCTCTCCTTGTACCCCGCCTCGACGGCGTACTGGATCTCCGCGTAACCGGTCCCGGTCGCGAACTTCGCCTTCTTCTCGACGACGTCCTTGTACGTGTGCAGGCCTTTCGGATTCCCCTTGCGCACGATGAAGGCATCGAGCATCTGGTAGTCCGGATCGGCGAAGATCACCTCCGCGCACCGCTCGGGATTGACGTACATCCCCGCCGCCACGACATCGAACTGCTGCACGTTCAGCCCCGGAATGAGCGACCCGAACTCCGTCGGCACGGCCTGCACGCTGTCCACGCCGAGCCGTTTGAAGATCACCTTCGCCAACTCCGGTGCCTCACCGGTGAGTTCGCCGTTCGTATCGATGTATCCGAACGGTATCTCGCCCGCGATCCCGAGCCGTACGACACCCTGCGCCTTCAGCCGGTCGAGGAGATCACCGCCCTCCGTGGACGAGGCCGAGGCCACGCGTGAGCAGCCCGCGGCGCCCAGCGCGCCGACCGCCGCCACCCCCGCGAGCAGCGACCGGCGTGTGGGCCCGGACATATATGAGCCATGTTCCAGTGATGGAGCCATGGCGGCGCGGCTACCCGACCTCATGCGAGTTATGCGGGCCGATTTGAGCCCCGTTCCTGGCCGCGCCCTCTTGACCGGCGAGGCACCATGGACTGCATGGCTGATCGCTACATCGAGGTATCGCTGGTCAAGCGCGGAATCACCTGCCGGGCCCGGCTGCTCGACGACCGCGCACCGATCACCTGCGCCGCCGTCTGGGACGCCCTGCCGCTTTCCGGCGACGTCTACCACGCGAAATACGCACGCAACGAGATCTACGCCCTTTTCCCGCCCTTCGCCCCATCGGAACCCCCGCTGGAAAACCCGACAGTCACTCCCATTCCCGGCGATCTCTGCTATTTCTCCTTCGCGGGAGCGGAACTGGGCACGAAGGCCTACGGCTACGACCGCGAGGTCCGCGCCGGCACGACCCTCGTCGACCTGGCCCTCTTCTACGAGCGCAACAATCTGCTGCTCAACGGTGATGTGGGGTGGGTGCCGGGGATCGTGTGGGGGACGGTGGTCGAGGGACTCACGGAGATGGCGGAGGCCTGCAACGACCTGTGGCGGGCGGGGGCGGCGGGGGAGAGCCTCAGCTTCCGGAGGGCGTGACGCGCCTTGCCGCAGCGTTGGCCCGGCCCTCCCGGGGAGAGGGGAGGGCCGGGCCGGGGTGGCGGATCAGCCGTTGGGACAGGTGTCGCGATACTGGCTGATCGCCTGGTTCGGGGCGGGCGCCGGGCAGAGGAACTGGTCGTAGCGGGTGTCGTTGTCGACGAAGCGCTTCAGCCAGGACAGCGCGTACTTGGCGGTGGTGACGTTCTCGTTGACGGGGGCGAGATGGCTGCCGTTCAGCATTTCCAGGTACGCCTTCTCGGGCGCGGCCGTCATGGACGTGTAGATCGGGATCGACATGGAGGCGACCGGGGCGAGGGTGTCGGACTGCCCTCCGATGATCATCGTAGGCACCCTGACGCTCTCCCAGGTGGTGTCGTTCTCCCAGGGCGCCAGCGGAACCGCCGCCTTCAGGGCCGACCGGTTCTGCGCCGCCCACAGCGAGCCCCCGCCGCCCATCGAATGCCCCATGACCGCGAGGCGGTTGGGGTCGACGCGATCACGGACCGAACTGCTCTTGGTCACGTAGTCCAGCGCGGCGAGCAGTTGGCTGCCGCGGCTCTGTGGCAGGTCGAACAGCCCGTTTGTGTCCAGGGTGAAGACGACGAAGCCCTGCGAAGCCAGACGGGGGCCCAGCCACTGGACCACGGACTGGGGCGAGATGAAACCGGGTATGACCGCGACCGCGCCGAACGTGCCCTGACTGGTGTCGGTCGGGTAGTAGATCGTGCCGCCGTTGAAGCCGGTACCGCTGCCGGACGGCACAGTGACCTGGCCGATGGCGAACGAGCCGCGGGCGGCGATGACACTGGCCTGCGTGGGGGCGGGACCGCGCTCGTACGGGTTCTGTGCCGCCTCGGCACGGGTGCTGACGCCCAGCAACACGGTCAGGGACACACAGGTGAGCAGTACTCCCAACCGTTTCCTCAGCGCTGGTTTCACGGAGAGTCCTCTCGTGAGTGTGGGGGTTTCGAGAGGACATCGTGGAATCGGGGAGACGGACGTGCTGCATGTGGCGCCGGGCAATTCGCGGCCTTGTTTGTCGGTCTCCGACAAGGTTGGCGCGGCGCCGACAAAACGATCAACTCACCTTGTCAGGAAGGTGAGTTGACGGGGTGAACCGCATGCCGGGACCATCCGGGGGACGGAAGAGGATGCCTGTGACTGTCATCGACCCACCGTTGGCGAAGTCGCTGTCGGACCTGCTCCGGCCGCATCTCCCGGACGCCGTCGAGGAGATCGAGCGCGAGGTCCGGGTGCATGTGCACGAAGGCGGTCCGCCCGTGGACGCCGACTACCGCAGAGCCGTCCGTCAGGTCATCAACGAAACCGTCGCCCACTTCGTCGACTCACTCGGCCAGGACGCCACGGACTCCACCCAACTGACCGTGCTCTACAGCCAGTTGGGAGCAGAGGCGGCCCGCCGGGGCCACAGCTTGGACCGGCTGCAGACCGCGCTCAGGCTGAGCGGGCAGGTCGCCTGCCGCCGGTTCATCAAGGACGCCTACCGGTTCTCCTGGTCCAAGGAGACCCTCTCCTCGCTCACCGACGGCCTCTTCGGGCTCCTCGCCAAGGCGGCCGACGCCGGCGCCCAGGGGTACGCGCGTCAGCAGGGCCATCTGGCCACCGACCGGGAGCGCCGGCGTCAGCGACTGCGTGATCTGCTGGTCCGCGAGCCGCCGCCCGACCCTGACGTGATCCACGAGCAGGCCAGGGCGGCCGACTGGAGGGTGCCCGGCACGGTCGCGGTGGTCGCCCTGCTCCCCGCCGCCCGGCCGCCGAGCCGCATCCTGCCCCCCGATGTGCTCGCCGACTGGGACGCGTCGTATCTGATCGTCCCCGACCCCGACTCGCTCGGGCGGGACTGGCTGCCCGCCCTGCTGGTCCGGCTGGGTGCCGCGGCCATCGGGCCGACCGTGCCGGCCGAGCGCACCGCCGTCTCGCTCCGCTGGGCCCGGCACACCATCGCCCTCGTGGAGCGCGGCGTTCTGCCGTCCGACCGGCCGCAGCGGGCGGCCGATCACACCGCGCTGCTGGCCGCCGCCATGGTCGAGGACCTCATCGACACCACCTCGGCCGTGTTCCTGGCCCCGATCCTCGCCCTGCCGCCGCGCCGCCGGGTGCCGCTGCTGACCACGCTCCTCGCCTATCTCCAGTGCGGTGACAACGCCGTGATCACGAGCGCCCGGCTCCAGGTCCACGAACAGACCGTCCGCTACCGGCTGCGCCGCATAGCGGAACTGACCGGCACCCGGTGCCACGACCCCGCCGACCGACTCGACCTCATGATCACCCTGACCTGGCTGCTGCACACCGACGGCATCACACCTGCACGATCGGCTCCCTCGTGAACAGAGAACCCAGCGTCGGCGCGTTCACCCGCCGGTCCGTCAGCCGCAACGCTTCCCAGACCGTGACCTGATTCGCGGTGAGGACAGGCTTGCCCAGTTCCTTCTCCAGGGTCGGGAGGTGGGAGGCGGTGTGCAGGGCGGTGTCCGGGAGGAGGACCGCTTCCGCGTCCGTGTGGTCCGCCTCGCGGGCCAGCGTCAGGACCTCTTCCTCGCCCCAGGTGCCGACCTCGGCCGCCGTGATGATGCCGGAGCCGCGCACGGAGAGCACCTCCGCGCCGCCGGCCCGCAGGAACTCGGCGAACAGGTCCGCCACGTCCTCCGGGTACGTCGCGCCGACCGCGACCCGCCCCACCCCCAGCTCCCGCACCGCGTGCACGAAGGCGAAGGACGTCGAGGAGGCGGGCATACCGGCCGTGCGGGCGAGGGTGCGGACCTGGTCGTGGGCGCCCTCCCAGCCGTAGACGAAGCTGCCGCTGGTGCAGGCCCACACCACCGCCTCGGCGCCGGTCAGGCGGAGGTCCTCGACGCTCGCCGCCAGTCGCTCCGCCGAGCCCATCTGAAGCAGCGCGTCGACGCGGTGGGCGTCCTCGCCGATGTCCGTGTGGATCACGTCGAGCCGGATGTCGCTGCCCAGGAGCAGCTCGATGCGCGGATAGTCGTCCTCGGCGGAGTGGCCTGGGTAGAGGAATCCGAGTGCTGTCATGTCCACCCTTCCTGCTGCTGCTCTTCCTCCGGCAGTACGGGGCCGGAACCCTCAGGCAGTACGGCGCCGGAACTCTCCGGCACCACGGGGCCGACACGCGCGGCCGGATCGACCAACCGCTGATACGGCCCCACCGCTCGGGTACCCAGTCGGCGCAGTGCAGCCCACATCGTCACCTGGTTGGCCGACAGCACCGGCAGGCGCAGTTCCGCCTCCAGTTGGGGGATCACGTCGTACGTGGGGAGGTTGGTGCAGCTGATGAACAAGGCGTCCGCCCCGCCCCGGCTCACCGCCTGCCGGGCCATGTCCGCCACGTTCCGGTACGGCACCTTCCAGATGTGCCGCGTCAGGCCCATGAACGCGCAGCCCGTGACCGTGACGCCCGCTTCCGCGACGTACTCCTCCAGCGAGCGGGTCACCGACACCGTGTACGGCGTCACCAGCGCCACCCTTCGCGCGCCCAGCGAGGCCAGCGCCTCCAGCAGGGCGCCGGACGTCGTGAGGGACGGCACCGCGCCCTCGCGGGTCATCGCCTCGCACATCGCGCGTTCGCCCGCGATGCCGCCGACGAAGCTGCCGGAGGTGCAGGCGTAGGCGACGACCTCGGGCGTGATGGCGTTCAGGGTGCGCACGGCGTCGCCGAGCGTCTCGTGCTCGCTGACCAGCCGGGCCAGGTCGAGGCTGACCTCCACGGGCACGAACGGCGTGCGCGTGAGGTGGAGGGAGATGTCGTCGGGCACCCAGCGCCACAGCTCGCGATCGAGCGCGAAGTCGAAGGGGGCGACTACACCGACACCGCGCTGAGGGCGCGGTCCACCCAGAAAGGAGACGTCCATGGCAGGCACCGGCCTCACATGAGGAACGAGAGGGCAGCGGACCCAACGCCCGCCCATGTTGACGAAGGTAGGTTCGGGTGCGAGCGTGGTCAATCCTCGCATGTCGCCCGCAGGTCAACGTGTCGTTACCGCCACATCACCGCCCACGTCAGACGACTGTCATCGCCGAGAAATCGCCGAGAAACGGCCCCCGAATGACCTCACCCCCGTCCGCCCCGACCCTCCTCGTCCTCGACGCCGAGCCGCCGCCCCGCCTCGGCCGCCTCACCGGCCGCGCGCGCATCGAACACGCGGACCCCTCGACCCTCGCCGAGCGCCTCCCGCACGCCGATGTGCTCCTGATCTGGGACTTCACCTCGCACGCCGTGCGCGAGGCCTGGCCGGGCGAGGGACCGCGCCCGAGCTGGGTGCACACGGCGAGCGCGGGCGTGGACCATCTGATGTGCCCGGAGCTGGCCGCCTCCGACACGGTGGTCACCAATGCGCGCGGCATCTTCGACCAGCCCATCGCCGAGTACGTCGCCGCCCTCGTCCTCGCGATGGCCAAGGATCTGCCGCGGACGTGGGAGCTCCAGCGCGCCCGGGAGTGGCGCCACCGCGAGTCGCAGCGGGTCGCGGGCACGCGCGCGTGCATCGTCGGCACGGGCCCGATCGGGCGGACGATCGCCCGTACCCTCAAGGCCCTCGAAGTGACGACGGCCCTCGTCGGGCGCGCCCCGCGCACCGGCGTCCACGGCCCCGAAGACCTCGACCGGCTGATGGCCCGCGCCGACTGGGTGATCGCCGCCGCGCCGCTCACCGAGCAGACGCACGGCATGTTCGACGCCCGCCGCTTCGGCATGATGCAGCCCTCCGCCCGCTTCATCAACGTCGGCCGCGGCCAGTTGGTCGTCGAGGACGCGCTCGCCGAGGCGCTGGCCAAGCGGTGGATCGCGGGCGCCGCCCTGGATGTCTTCGAGCACGAGCCCCTCACCCCCGACAGCCCGTTGTGGCAGTTGCCCGGCCTGATCGTGTCCCCGCACATGAGCGGCGACACGATCGGCTGGCGGGACGAACTCGGCCGGCAGTTCGTGGAGTTGTACGAACGCTGGGAGGCGGGCAGATCACTGCTGAACGTGGTCGACAAGAAGCGCGGGTACGTACCCGGACGCTGACGTCCCTGGAGGGTGCTGCATGTCGGAGCTCACCGAGCTGACCGCCGTACAACTCGTCAACGGCTACCGAAAGGGCGAATTCAGCCCCGTCGAGGCGGCCCGCGCGGCCCTGGAGCGGGCCGAGCAGATGCAGCCGGTCGTCAACGCGTTCGTACGCCTCGACCCCGAGGACGCGCTCGCGCGGGCCGCGGAGTCGGCGCAGCGGTGGCGGCGCGGGGAGCCGGCCGGGCTGGTGGACGGGGTGCCGGTGACGGTGAAGGACATCCTGCTGATGCGGGGCGGGCCGACGCTCAAGGGCTCCAAGGCCATTGATCCGAACGGCCGTTGGGACGAGGACGCCCCCTCCGTCGCCCGGCTGCGCGAGCACGGTGCCGTGTTCCTCGGGAAGACCACGACGCCCGAGTTCGGCTGGAAGGGCGTCACGGACTCACCGCAGTCCGGGGTGACCCGCAATCCGCACGACACCTCGCGCACCGCGGGCGGTTCGAGCGGCGGGAGCGCGGCGGCCGTGGCGCTGGGCGCGGGGCCGTTGTCGCTCGGCACGGACGGCGGCGGCAGTGTCCGTATCCCGGCCGCCTTCTGCGGGATCTTCGCGCTGAAGCCGACGTACGGACGGGTGCCGCTGTATCCGGCGAGCGCCTTCGGCACGCTCGCGCACGTCGGGCCGATGACGCGGGACGCGGCGGACGCGGCACTGCTGATGGACGTGATCGGCGGCCCGGACGCCCGGGACTGGTCGGCGCTCGCACCGACCACCTCCTTCGTCCAGGCCCTCGCGGGCGGCGTCCGCGGGCTGCGGATCGCGTACTCGCCCGCGCTGGGCGGCCAGGTGGCGGTCCGTCCCGCGGTCGCCGCGGCCGTACGGCGGGCCGTGGAACGCCTGGCCGGGCTCGGTGCGTACGTCGAGGAGACCGACCCCGACTTCACCGACCCGGTGGACGCCTTCCACACCCTGTGGTTCAGCGGCGCGGCCCGGGTGACCCAGCACTTCGGGCCGCACCAGCGGGAGTTGCTCGATCCCGGGCTGCGGGAGATCTGCGCGCTCGGCGCCCGCTACAGCGCGCTGGACTATCTCGCGGCGGTGGACGTCCGCATGGAACTCGGGCGCCGGATGGGGCAGTTCCACGAGTCGTACGACCTACTGGTCACGCCCACCCTGCCGATCACCGCGTTCGAGGCGGGCGCCGAGGTACCCAAGGGGTCGGGGCACCGGCGGTGGACGGGGTGGACGCCGTTCACCTACCCGTTCAACATGACCCAGCAGCCGGCGGCGACGGTGCCGGTGGGGACGGACGCGGAGGGGCTGCCGATCGGGATGCAGATCGTGGGGGCGCGGCACCGGGACGATCTGGTGCTGCGGGCGGCGCATGCGCTGTATGAGGCCGGGGGCGCCGGCCTTCGGGAATAAACGGAGACCGCCTCCTGTTGCACTGCCGCGGACAGCGCACGGCACCAACACAGGAGGCTTCACCGTGACGGCAGACGAGATTCGGGGCACAGCGCAAGGCACGGCCCCCACCCCCCTCTCCGTACTGGACCTGGTGACCGTCGGCGCGGGCCACACCGCCACCGACGCCCTCCGCACCAGCGTCGAGCTGTCCCGCCTCGCGGAGTCCCGCGGCTTCCACCGCTACTGGGTCGCCGAGCACCACTCCATGCCGGGCGTGGCCTCCTCGTCGCCGGCCGTGATCCTCGCGCACCTCGCCGCCCACACCAGCCGTATCCGCCTCGGCTCGGGCGGCGTGATGCTCCCGAACCATGCCCCGCTCGTCATCGCGGAGCAGTTCGGCACGCTGGAGGCGATGGCCCCGGGCCGTGTCGACCTGGGCCTCGGCCGCGCCCCCGGCACGGACGGCGCCACCGCGGCGGCCCTCCGCCGCACGGACCACCTCAACGAGGGCGCCGACGACTTCCCCCAGCAACTCGCCGAACTGGTCCGCTTCCTGGACGACGACTTCCCCGACGGCCACCCCTACCGCCGTATCCACGCCGTCCCCGGCCCGGTCCAGGCGACCAGCCCCGGCGGCGTCCAGTCCCCGCACCGTCCCCCGGTCTGGCTGCTCGGCTCCTCCGGCTTCAGCGCCCGTCTCGCCGCCGCGCTCGGGCTGCCCTTCGCCTTCGCGCACCACTTCTCCGCGCAGAACACGATCCCGGCCCTGGACCTGTACCGCGAGTCCTTCCAGCCGTCGGCGCTCCTCGACGAGCCGTACGCCCTCATCGGCGTCTCCGCGCTCGCCACCGACGACGAGAAGGAGGCCCGCCGCCAGGTCATGGCCGGGGCGCTGAACATGATCCGCCTGCGCACCGGACGTCCCGGCCTCGTGCCCACCCCCGAGGAAGCCGAGGCCTACGAATTCAGCCCCATGGAGCGGGAGTTCATCGGCTCCTGGAACTCCAACATCATCCACGGCACCGTCGACGAGGTCCGCTCCGGCCTCGACGACCTCCAAAAGCGCACCGGCGCCGACGAGTTGATGCTCACCTCACACGCCCACGACGGAGCCCTCCGCGTCCGCAGCTACGAACTCATCGCGGACGCCTACGGGTTGCCGACCGCCGCCTGAACCTCCGGCGGGCCCAGCAGCTCGGAGATACGATCCGGCGACACCGGACGGGAGTACAGCCACCCCTGCCCGGTGTCGCAGCCGATGTGCCGGAGCCGAGTGGCCTGCGCCGACGTCTCCACGCACTCCGCCGTGACGGTCAGCCCCAGCCGGTGGGCGAGCTGGATCATCGCCTCGACGATGACCTCGTCCGCCGGGTTGGGCGCGACGGCCTTGTCGGCCGTGGCATCGGAGCTGTCGTACTGGAAGCCCCGTACGAACGACCCGTCGAGCTTCAGCACCGACACCGGCAGCCGGCTGAGGTAGGCCAGATTCGAGTAGCCGGTGCCGAAGTCGTCGATCGCGATGCCCACGCCCATCTCGCTGAGGGCCTGAAGTGCTTGGAGGGGGCGGCCCGCCGAGCCCATCACCGCGGACTCGGTGAGTTCGAGCTGGAGCAGATGCGGCGCGAGTCCCGTCTCCGCCAGTGTCTCGGCCACGTCCGCCACCAGGTCCGAGTCCCAGACCTGGCGGACCGCCACATTGACGCTGACGAACAGCGGGGGTTCGTCCGGGTGCTCCACCTGCCAGCGCCGCGCCTGCCGGCAGGCGGTGGCGAGCACCCAGCGGCCCAGCGGAACGATCGAACCGTCCTCCTCCGCCAATCCGATGAACCGATTCGGCGTCAGTACGCCGAACTGTGGATGGTTCCATCTGACCAACGCCTCGACCCCGCGCAGCCGTCCGTCCTCCATGCCCACCAACGGCTGGTATTCGAGGGTGAATTCACCGCGCTCGATGGCCGGCCGGAGGGTTGAGGCCAGGGCCTGGCGGGTCATGCGGTGGGCGTTGCGCTCCGGGTCGAACAGCGTCCAGCGGTCCTTGCCGTCCGCCTTCGCCCAGTACAGCGTGGTGTCGGCGGCCTGCATCAGACCGGTCGCCGTGGTCCCGGCGGCCCGGCGTTCCACCACACCGATCGACGCCGAGACCGACAGCCGCTGCCCGGACAGGTCGAACGGCGCCTGTAGAGCCCGCAGCACCGACTCGGCCAGATCGGCGAGTTGCTCGGTGCCGGTCGAGTCCTCGACCAGCAGGGCGAACTCGTCCCCGCCGAGCCGCGCCACCAGCGGCGCGCTGGCTCTGGCATAACCGGCCTCGTCCGCACAGCGATTGAGGCGCTCCGCCACAGCGGCCAGCAGCCGGTCGCCGACCCGGTGGCCCAGCGTGTCGTTGACCGCCTTGAAGCCGTCGAGATCCAGGTAGCACAGCCCGATCCGTCCGGTGCCGCCCTCCGCGTACGCATCCGCCTCCAGCGCGGACGACAGGCGCTCGAAGAACAGCGTGCGGTTGGGCAGCCGGGTCACCGGGTCGTGCATCTGCAAGTGCCGCAGCCGCGCCTGGAGTTCACGCCGGGCACTGATGTCGAAGGCGGACAGCAGCACCGCCCCGGCCCCGTCCGGCAGTGGCCCGACCATGACCTGCACCCACACCGCCTGCCCGTCGGGATGCTTGATACGACGCGTACAGCGCAACCGCGCCTGCCGCCCGCGCAGCACCTCGCGATACGCGTGCCAGGTACGGGCGTCGGACGCCAGGTCCACCAGATCCGCGGCCAGTTTGCCGGTCAACACCCCTGGCTGCGCGCCGAGTAGCGCGCCGAGCGCTTCGTTGGCGCTGACGACCAGGCCCTCGCGGTCGACCACGGCCATCGCGAGCGGGGCGGTGGAGAACGCGGAACGGAAGTCGACTGGTGGGGTCAGAGCGTCCGGGGTGGTACCGGACGACATCATTTCATCACTCTCTGTAACGGCGGACCGGATGAGATCTGCCGTGGGCGCCGGCCCTTCGGACGTTCCGCTCACCGCTCGCTCCCGCAGTGCACTCGATCTTCGGATGGGTCTCGTCGGGATGGCCGTCCGGGGAGGAAGGCCTCCGGGCCGTGTCCGGGCTGGAAAGTGTGCCGATCATAGAGGCTGGCCCCGGGCCCTTCCAGCCACAGTCCAGTGTCCCTGACGCACCGGCCTTTCTGGCAGATCGTTTCTGCCCGCACATGGGCGGGTTCTTCGGGCCCTCGACCGCATGTGACGTTCCGTGAGCGATTCGGGGGTGTCGGCTTCGGCTGTTGCCACTGGTCCTCTCTTCTGACGGTCTCTCGGGTATCTCACTCATCTGGTCCAGACAAACAGGACGTAGTACGACAATCTCCCACAGGCTGGATGCGGTGTCCCGCGAACCGCATCCGGAGGTCCCCGTGCCGCGTCAGCTCTCCCTCACCGGACTCACCCATGGGGTCCGCCGAGGGTTCGGCTGGGCGGCGGCGCGGCCCCGACTGCGCAGTACGGCCGCGGTGTTCACCACGATGTCCGCGCTCGCCGCGACATCCCTGATCACGGGCCCCTCGGTCGCCGAGCCCTTCTCGCCGGCCTCGTGCGCCCTGCACCGCACCGACGCCCATCACTCGGAGGGCGTGGACACGTGGAACGCCGCCTATCCGCGCCCGGCCCGCCGACTTGACGCGGTGATGGTGTTCCTGTCCTTCCCGGACTCCGCCCCGCTGACCACCCCCGCCGAACTCACCGCCGACCACTTCCCGGTCACCAGCCGCTTCTTCGAACGCTCCTCCTACGGCCGCTTCACCCTGCGCCCGCACCCGCTCCGGCACTGGCTCCGGATGCCGCACTCGTCGATGTCGTACGCCATACAGCGCGACTGGAACTCCGCGCACCGGGCGGCGTTCCTGCGCGACGCCATGCGAGTGGCCGACCCGCATGTCGACTTCTCCCGCTACGACATCGTCTACTTCGTCGCCGATCCGCACGCCCCCGGCGTCGACTCGGACGCGACGAAGGTCGTCAACCTGGAGACTCCGCTGCGCGCCGACGGCACGGATCTGCGCCGGGTCGTCACGGTCTTCGAACAGCACCCGCCGGACCGGCTGGTCCTGGCCCATGAGACCGGGCATGTCTTCGACCTGCCGGACCTGTACCACCGGCCGAAGGACGGCGAGGGCGACTGGGACACCTACGTCGGTGACTGGGACCTGATGGGCAGCCAATTCGGCCTGGCGCCGGACCTGTTCGGCTGGCACAAGTGGAAGCTGGGCTGGCTGGACGGCCGGCAGGTGAGATGCGTGCAGGGCAGTGGGCCCACCCGGCTGACCCTGGAGCCACTCACGGCGGGCCCGGACACGCCCGCGATCGGCGCCGCCGGCGCCCCGTCCTTCGGCCTCGGCCACGGCACCAAGGTGGCCATCCTCCGCACCGGCGCCGACACGGCCCTCGCCTTCGAGGCACGCGGCCCCGTCGGCAACGACGCGACGGCCTGCCGCCAGGGCATCCTCGTCTACCGCATCCGCAGCGGCGAGGCATCCGGCGGCGGCCCGATCCAGGTCATCGACGCCCACCCCCGCACCGAGGCCTGCTGGGCGAACTCGGTCTACCCACCCCTCGCGGACGCCCCGGTCGCCCTCGGCGAGACCTTCACGGTGCCGGGAGAAGGGGTCCGGGTGGAGGTGGAGGGGCGGACGGGGGCGGGGGCGTGGACGGTGAAGATCACGGGGCGGTGAGTCCTCGGCCGACGGCGAAGGGGGTGTGGGTGGCGAAGCCCCCACAACGCGCGGCGAAGCCGCGCGGAAACGACGATGGCGAGGCCGGTTCGCGCTTTCCGCGAACATGCCTCGCCATCGACAACGTGCGCCGCCAGGGACTCGAACCCCGGACCCGCTGATTAAGAGTCAGCTGCTCTAACCAACTGAGCTAGCGGCGCTTGCTGACGTCGTAGACCTTAGCACCCTGATCGGCGGGAGGAAAAATCGATATCCGTACGGTGGTCCGGGCCGCCCGCACGGCCGCCCACAGCAGGATTTCCGGCCCCGGCAGCCAGGGATGACGGGTGTCGGGGGCGACGAGCCACCGGGAGTGGAGGCCGACCGCGCCGAGGGGTGCGGGGAGGGTCACGGCGTCACCCTTGCCGTGGCAGAGCAGCGGCGGGATCCCATCGGTACGGCCGCCCCACTCCTCCCAGTCCAGCAGCGACGGCAGCCGCTGTGCCGTGCCCGGCCCGGCGAACAGCAGCATCCGTCCCCGGAACACCGCGACCGGCCCGGACCCCGGTCCCTCGTCCCACAGCCGGTCCACCATCTGCCGCCCGAAGATCGCGGGCACGCTCACGACATCGAAGGCAGTACCGCACGGCAACACGACCGGCGCATCCGGCCGCTCCTCCCACAGCGCGAGGGCGCTCCGCGGGTACGCACCGGCCGACGCCAGCCACGCGGCACCGTCCGCGGTGACACCGGATACGTCGAATCGACCGGACAACGTCTCATTGCGGGTGCTGCGGCTCATACCGTCCAGATCTACCGGCGGTGAGCAGACAGTCCCGGAGGGTTGCCGGAAACGGGGACAGAGGGCGACGGGAGGGAGTATCTTGCCCGCCTGGCATATGCCGCCCCACCCAGCTTTCGCTCAGCCAAGCTGCGGGCATGCGTGCCGCCTGGGGCGGCACGGGTGGGCGCAGGCGGCACCCCGTCAGCGCCGGGCTGCGCGACCCACCCCGCCCCAGCCACCGCGCCGGGCTGCGCGACCCACCCCCGGCCCGCACCAGTCAGCGTTCATGTCGCTCACACAGGGTCCGCAGTGCCCCGCCCATCACCGGCAACCCCCCGCAAAAGATCCCGCCCGAACTCGACCATCTTCTTCGCGTAGTCCTCGGTCCACTCGGCCCGCTCAGCGATATCCGCCGCCGTCAACCGATCAAACCGCCGAGGATCCGCCAACTGAGCAGCCGCGATCGCCTGAAACTCCACCGCACGATCCGTCGCCGCCCGAAACGCCTGCGTCAGCTCCGTCGCCCGCGCCAGCAACGCACGCGGATCCTCGATCGACTCCAGATCGAAGAAGTGCTCCGGATCGTCAGCCACCTGCGCGGGCTCGAAGAGCAGGGGCGCGGGGCGTAGCCGCGGTTCGTTCCGACGCGGCGTGGGCTCCGCCATGTCTGTCTCCTCCTCGTACGTCATGGACGACCGGCCTGTGGATCGGGCCACCGTCCATTGTCTCGCGCCTCCGCAAGTGGGCCTGCGGCACATGGCACCGGCACAGGCATCAGGGCCGCCACGCCACCCGCCGCTCGCCCAGATGTGCCAGCACCGCGTGGTTCGCCTCCCAGCCGTCAGGGAACTTCACGACCGTCCCCAGCTGCACCGGCTCGGTCGACGGATACTCGTCCAGCAGGTCGCTCACCCCGGCCCGGCAGACCACGATGCAGGCGTGCCGGTGGCGGGAGGTGAGGACGCAGAGCCGTCCGGTCTCCAGATGGAACGCGGTCGCGTCGGGGCGCCCGGACAGGGGATGGAGGATGACTGTCACGTCGTACTCCCGCCCCTGGAGCCGGTTCGCCGTGTCCACGGTGACGTCGGCGACGCCCAGCTCGCCCAGCGCCGCCCGTACCGCCGCCGCCTGGTCCCGGTGTGCCGTGCCGACCGCGATCCGGTCGGCGGTCAGCGGCGCCGGT
The DNA here is from genome assembly GCF_052245395.1 of Streptomyces sp. 4N124. Lineage (NCBI taxonomy): Bacteria > Bacillati > Actinomycetota > Actinomycetes > Kitasatosporales > Streptomycetaceae > Streptomyces > Streptomyces sp. 4N124. The sequence goes on along the minus strand of NZ_JBQQBS010000042.1, from coordinate 56,034 downwards.
CCGTCCGACCGCTCCGACGTGGCCGCACCGCCCCGGTCCAGCAGCCGTCGTACGACCGTCGCCACCGCCCGTACCGCCTCCGGATCGGTGCGCGGAGTGCGCCGGGCGGGCAGCTCCAGCAGGCCCCAGCCCGATGCGGCCGCCTCGTCGATCACCCGGTCGGGGCCGGAGCCGTCCGAGGGGACCGCGAAGCTCAGCCGCCGGTCACCATGGTCCGTGCCGCTGCGGAACGGCGTGTACGGGTAGAAGGCGTCCGAGACCAGGGGCGCGGCGGATGCCGGGAGCCGCCAGGAGACCGGGAGGCGGTGTTGCGGCAGCTCGGGGTTGTGCGCGAGCAGTGTGGTCACGGCTGAGCCGGACGGGTCGTACGACAGGCCCGCCCACTGCTCACTGCCCACGATCGAGAACGGGTCCAGCTGCCCCGGATCGCCCACGAACAGCGCCCGCTCGAACAGCCCGGCCACGGCGAGCAGCGCGTCCGAGCGCATCTGGTACGCCTCGTCGACGATCGCGTGCCGCCACGGCTCGTCGGCCTTGACGTGCGCCCACTTGGCGGCCGTCGAGATCACGACCGGGAAGCCGGTCAGCTCGGCCGCCTTCGCGGACTTCCGTACCTGCGGCAGATCGTCCAGCGCCTTGTCGTACGGGTCGGTGTCGCTGCTGTGCAACCGGCCGACCGGCAGCTCGGGGTTCTTCTCGGCGAGCCTCAGCACCAGGTCGTCGACCTGGGCGTTCGTCTGCGCCACCACCATCAACGGGCGCCCGGCATCGGCCAGTTCAAGCGCCGCACGGACGACGAGCGTGGACTTGCCGGCGCCGGGCGGGGAGTCGACGACGACGCCCCGAGCGGTGCCGTGCAGGGTGTCGGCGAGGATCGCGTCGGTGGCGCGGGCGGCCTCCGCACCGGGGTCGAAAGCGGCCTGGGCCGTCACAGCACGTCCTCCGCGGTCATCGGGTCGGCCTCGGGGAGGACCACCTCGCCGGGCGGCCCGCCATGGGTCCAGGGCGTCTGCTCCGGGTCGGGCAGCTTGGCGCCGCCCCGCTGTTCGTGCTCGAAGAGCGTGAAGCAGACCGCGTCGCCCTTGTCCGGCACCGAACCTTCCTCCGGCACCTTGCCGCGGCCCATCTTGTCGACGATCCGCAGCACGATCAGATCGTCCCCCGCGCGCTCGACGAACTCCGCCGCCTGTGGCTTCCCGCCCAGCGACCGGTACACCCTGACCCGCTCACCGAGATGCGGCCGGTCGCCGGTGCGGACCGTGATCAGCGGGCGCGGGCTGGGGCGCTTGCTCTCGCTGTACGCCATGACGACGTCCGTGACCTCGCCCGCGAACGCCTCTCCGGACAGCCGCCGCCCGGCCATCACCAGCGGATCGTCGAGCGCCTCCTGGGCCTCCAGCCGTGCCTGTTCCCGCTCGCGCGCGGCGAGCTTGTTGGCCGCGGTGACCGCGTCGTCGCGGCGCGGCTGCGGGGGTTCGCCGGCCACGATCCGGTCGCGGTGGGCGGTGAAGGACCAGCGGTCGCGCGTCCACCGCTCCTCGGTGTGCGCGCCGGCGGGCAGGGCTCGCAGCAGGTCGAGGCCCTGCCAGACCTTCTGCCAGGTGGGCAGCGTACGGCTCAGCACCAGATCACGGATCTGCCGCTCGGCGGCGGTGAGTTCACCGAGCCTGTCGTCCGCCTCCAGGCCGTCCTCGGCGGTGGCGAGGGCGGTGCGCGCGCGGTCGTAGCGCTCGATGGCGGGCGCGAGCAGCTTGTTGTCGAACGCCGGGTCGGTGGCCGGACCGGCGGGCGGGCACAGCAGCTGGCCCTGCCGGTCCCGCGCCAGCTCGGCTCGCAGCGCGGCCTCGGCTCCCGATTCTTCGTCCTCCGGGGGGTCGATCCACGCGAGCAGCGCGCCGAGGTGCTGGTCCTCGAGGCTGGACTGGCCGGTCGCCCAGTGCCGGGCCAGCACGTCCGTCATGGCGAGCAGCAACGAGGAACCGGGAACCCGGGCTCGCTCCCCGAAGTGGGTCAGCCACCGGCCGAGCAGCGGGACCCGGGGCGGCGCGGGGTACGGGGTCTCCGGGTCCTGTTCCGCCGTGCGCCGAAAGCGCATGGAGCGCCCCAGAAGTCGTACGAAATCGACGCCCGCGCGGCTCGGGACGATCAACTGCGGGGCGTCCGCGCACAGTTCGACCTCGACCTTGACCCGCTTGCCGGTCTCGGGGTCCGTCTCGGAGCGCTCGGCGGCCTCGACCGCCTCGGCGTACCCGTCGACATACGGCAGCACGACATCCGCCAGCTCCGCCAGGAACGCGAACCTGAGGTCGCGGTCGCGCGGCTGCGGTACGACCAGCAGGCGCGGCGCGTCCCGGTCGGTGCCCACCAGCGCGCCGAGCGGGGCGCCGGCCTCACCGGCCGTGGTGAGCGGCACGAAGACCAGGGGACGGTCGGACAGCTGCCGGTGCCGGACCGTGGCGGCGGGCTGGGCGTGACCGGTGGCGACGGCTTCGAGGCGGGCGAGGGTGGAGATCAGCGACACGGGGCGGCCTCCCCCACACGCCGGTCGAGCGCCTCCGCCCGCAGCTCCGCCGCCCGGCGCAGCGCCGCCACCGCCGGGTCGTCCGGGTCGCCGGCGTCTCCGTAGGCCGCCGCGAGCACGTCCCCGACCGTCGTCAGACCCCCCAGCTCGGCCCGCACCGAGCGGCCGAGGGAGGTCACCGCTCCGGCCGCGCGGGAGCGGTCGCGGCAGTGGAAGGCCAGCTCGCAGGCGGACAGGCACTCGGGCGCGTAGGTCGCCGGAACCGACTCGACGGCCGCGGTCAGCTCGGCGGCGGGCAGCTCGGGGGAGAAGCAGGTGTTCTCGGGGAGCGCGTCGGCGATGTCCTGGATGCGGGTGAGCCGGGCCAGCTGGCGGCCGGTCACCGCCCGCTGCTTGCGTACGTCGACGGCGGACGCCGTGGGCAGGTTGGAGAAGTCCTTCGGGCAGACCAGCAGCACCCGATGGCGTACGCGCGGGACGGGGGTGAGGCGGGCCGCGACCTGCTCCAGCGCCAGTACGTACACCGCGGCCTGGCGGGCTGCCGCGCCCACCTTCGCCGGGTCCGCCGAGCCGTCCAGCATCGGGAAGGACTTGATCTCTACGACCGTCCAGCTGCCGTCCGGGTGCACGACCACCGCGTCCGGCTCCAGGAAGGCGGGCGACCCGGCGACGTCGAGGGCGAGCATCGGATGGTCGAGCAGCGTCCAGTCGCCGGCTTCCCCGGCCTCGCGCAGCGCCAGCGCCGTACGCGCGGACCGCCCCTCGGGGCCGATCGCGGACAGGTCGGGCACGTGCGCGCGTGCGGGCGGTTCGGCGCCTCGGTCCAGTTTCTCGTGCACCAGCCGCAGCAGCTCCGCACCGCCGTCGGCCTTGACCTTCGCCTCGAACGCGTTGCCCCGGACGAACGCGAACTGCGACTGCCCGAAGGCCGACGGGGCGCCCAGCGCGCTCGCCAGCGCCGCCTTGTTCACCCCGGCGCCGTCGAGGATCGCGCGCCGCTTGCAGCCGGGGTTGGCGGCGAGTGCGGCCAGGGCACGGGCGTCCAGTGCCTTGGCCGGTACGTCGGGGCCGCGCAGCTCAGCGAGCCGGTGCCGGAGTGCTGTCCCCCGCGTCCTGGGGGGCGGCACTCGGCTCGGCTCCGGATCCGATCCGGGACTCGCGCTGCCGTGGAATTCGCTCACCCGTGGAAGTCTGGCATCCGCCACTGACAATTGAGGCCGGTGCGTCGGCAGTGCCCGCTGTGGCGGCCACGACCCGCGCCACCAGCCGGGTCCGGACCAGGTCGGCGACCCGCAGCACATACGGCGTCAGCAGGAACCCGGCGCCCATCACGGCCGCGCCCGCGACCGCGTCGAGGAAGTAGTGGTTCGCGGTGCCCATCACCACGATCGTCGTCACCAGCGGGTAGACGACGGCGGCGACCTTGGTCAGACGCGTCCCGCCGTACCGCCAGAGGATCACGCCGCACCACAGCGCCCAGCCGCAGTGCAGACTCGGCATCGCCGCGTACTGGTTGGTCAGGCCGCCCAGCCCCTTCGGCGCGCTCGCGTCGCCGCCCCACCAGCCGTACGAGCTGTACTGCGCCATCGTGTCGATGAAGCCGTGGCTGGCGTCGAGCAGACGGGGCGGGCAGGTCGGCATCAGGGTGAAGCCGATCAGGCCGATGAAGGTGGACGTCATCAGCCAGGTGCGGGCCGCTCGGTAGAGCCGGGAACGGGACCGGAAGAGCCAGATCAGGATCGCGGGCGTGACGGCGTAGTGCAGCGACGCGTACCAGAAGTCGGCCGGGACGCCGAGCCAGGGCTCGCGGGTGAACAGGCGGTTGAGCGGATGCTCCGCGTTGAGATGGAGGACCTTCTCGATCTTCAGGATCGCCAGGCCGTGGTCGACGGCCTTGGAGACATCGCCCCCGACGAGCAGCCGGCCCGCGGAGTAGCAGGCGTACACCAGCACAATCAGCGGCAGTTCGGTCCACCAGCGCAGGCGGGGCCGTGAGGCTGCCTCGGTGCCCAGTGTCTCGGCGTGCGGCATCCGATCGCCCTCCCCCTTCTCGTCGCGCGGCCCGCGCTCCGGACGTGCCACTTTACGGTGTATGCGCGAGCCCCCGAGGGGCGCCCCCGGCCCTGATAGACGCAGAGATCGCCCTGCGGGTTGCCCCTGTGCGCCGTAGGCGATGATGAAGGGGTCCGCCTCGATTCCTCCTGGAATCCCTCTGGAAAGGTCTTCCATGGCACCGCGCATCCTGCTGGCCCGGCACGGACAGACGGCGTGGTCGCTGTCCGGCAAACACACCGGCAGGACCGATGTCCCTCTGCTCGAGGAGGGCCGCCGCGGCGCCAAACTGCTCGGCGAACGGCTGCACCGGGCACCGTACGACGGTCTCCCCGGCGTCGAGGTGCGCACCAGCCCACTGGCACGCGCGCGTGAGACATGCGAACTGGCCGGGTTCGGGGAACGCGCGCGTGCCTGGGACGTGCTCATGGAGTGGGACTACGGCGCCTACGAGGGCATGACGCCCGACGAGATCCAGGCCGGCCGGCCCGGCTGGCTGATCTGGCGCGACGGGGTGCCCGACGGGGAGAGCCTCGCCGAGGTGACGGCCCGTGCGGACGAGGTCGTCGCCTGGGCGCGGGCGGCGGACCGGGATGTGCTGGTCTTCGCCCACGGGCACATCCTGCGGTCCATCGGCGCGCGATGGCTGGGCCTGCCGCTCGATTTCGCGGCTCGGATACGGCTCAATCCCACGTCGCTGTCGGTGCTCGGGTGGGCGTACGGGGAGCCGGCGATCGAGAGCTGGAACGACCTGGGGCACCTGGGCGGGTAGGGCCTGCGGGGCTGCTCATGCCGTACGCGGGAGCGACGCGTGTCGCTCCAGGAAGGTCGACACCTCTGAGGCGCGGCGGTGCGGGAGCAGCACGCGCGCGGTTCCCGCCAGCATCGTCTGGATCCGGGACGACTGGACCTGGTTGAGGAGGTCCAGGACGCGCATGCCGGCCAGGGCCGCCTCGTCGGGGTGGCCGCCGCGGGCGAGGTCGTCGGCCAGTTCGGCGGTGTACAGGGCGATGTTGCGGGTGAAGTGCGGGTCCTGGAGCTGGGCCGCGCGCCGGGCGTGGCGGGCCGCGCGGGGCCAGTCGCCCAGGGTGGACCAGCACTGCGCCTCCAGGCCCTCCAGTTCGGCCTCTCCGTAGAAGCTCATCCACTCGGGGTCGTCCTCCGAGGGGCCGCGCTCGTACAGGGCCTGCGCGCGGGCGAGTGCCTGCTCGCAGCCGGTGCGGTCGGCGAGCCCCGCCCAGCCGCCTGCCTCACGCAGTGCGAGCAGCGACATCAGGCGGGCGGAGCCCAGTGGGCGTGCGACGCGTTGCGCGGCCTGCGCGGCGCGCAACGCCTCCCGCGGCCGTCCCGCGTCCCGCGCGAGGAACGCCGTGTTGCAGAAGGCGTGCGCCTCAAGGCCGGGGTCGCCGGACATCCGGGCGGTCGCGAGCGCCTCCGCGTAGTGCGAGCGCGCGTCGTCGAACCGGCCCGAGTCATGGGCCAGCCAGCCCACGGAGATGGCCAGCTCACCGGCGCCCGAGTGCAGGCGGTCCGCGGTCGTCTGCCGGGTCGCGCCGGCGTCGAGCAGCGCGTACGCGGCGCGCAGCGGGGCCGCCGCGCGCTGGTAGAGGCCGTCCGCGCCGTGCCGGTCGTCGAGCAGCCGGATTCTGCGCACGGCTGCCTCCAGGGCATCCGCCTCGCCCGCTCCGGAGCGGCGGGCCGGGCGCTGTGCGGCCGATGCGTCGACGGCGAGCCCGATGGGGCCCAGGGCGGCGGCCACCGTGGCGCCACCGCCGGTCATGAATGCGCGACGTAGCACGTCGCTCTCCTCGTCGTTCTCGTGCGTCTCGTAGGGGTTCTGCGGGTCATACGGCTCGTACGCCCTCTCCGTCTCACCGGGTTCGTACGCCGGGCTTGTGGTGTGCAAGGGGGGCGTGTCCTCAGGGTTTCGCGCCCCGCGTCCGCGCACGGATGCGCGGGGCGCGAAGCCCAGGTCGGTGAGCGTGCGGCCGGGGAACATGTGCAGGAACACCCGCTCGTACGCGTAGTTGGGGCAGCGGATCTCACCCGCCTCGACCCGACCGATGTAGCGCGCGTCACAGCTGACCCGCTCACCGATCTCGCGGGCGGCTCGCCGGACCGCCGCGGCGAACTCGGCCGGCGAGCGCTGGGCGCGCAACTGCCGGAACGCGAGATTCGGCCGCGGTGGCCGGGGAGACTGAGACGAGGTCACCTTTGACGACGCCATGGCCGGGTCCTCTCGTGCGAACCGTCGAACCATGCCGGATATAGGGCTGGTTGTCCGTGAGGCACCCCTGTGTCCGGCGGGCAAGAACGTACCTGCTGTGTCGGAGCCAGTACGCAGTGTTTGGCTACAAACCGGATATCTCATCCGTGATCTGCCATGAACTGCCATCCTTTGCGGCTGACTTCTCGCGTAGCCGTTGACGCGGCGACGCGTTGGACTCTGTGGACCGGGAGCCGCCCGACTCCCGACCTGCTCGTCCTAGGAGGGGTTCCGTGGTGGAGGCCGGGATGGAGACCAGCCAGAGCGTCGAACCGTGTGTGCCGTGTGTGCCGAGTGCCCTGGTGACGACGGCGGGGCATGCACCGACTCCGGAGAGCAGCGCGACGCCGTTCGCCGCCGACGCGGACGGATGCGACCTGGTGACCGTGCCCGCTCGGCAGGGGCTGGAGGCGGTCGACATCCTGCGGCGAGGGGCCGGGGACTCGGTGGGGCCGGTGCTGCACGACGACGGCTGCGACACCCTGGGCTTCGTGGTGCCGGCCGGGACCGCGGCGGGCTGGGATGTCCCGGGAAGTACGTGTACGGAGACGGACGGGCGGGGGTCGTGTCTGAACCCCGAGCCGCCGGTGGAGGGGTCGGACTGGCTGCTGCCGCCGGGGGAGGCCGACCTGGCGACGGATCCCGCGGTGCTGCGGGCGGCGCTGGGGGAGGCGGCTCGGTTGATCGAGGCGGCGGACAACTGTCGGTGACGGGCGTTGTGCCCGCAGGCTGGGTGGGTCGAGTGCGCCGATAATGGCCCAATGGGAAAGTCCAGGAGCTCGCGGCGGCGTGGTGTGGGGGATGCGGCTGTCGTCGAGGCCGTGGACGGAGGGCTGGCCGAGCTCATACCGGATCGGGATCGCACCCGGGGCTGGACGTTGCTCATCGACGGGGCGCCGCAGTCGTATGTGGACCTGGACGACCCCGCCCATCTCTCCTTCGAGTACCAGCGGCGGCTCGGACACGTCGTCGACCTGGTCGCCCCGCCCGGCAGCCCCGTTCACGTCGTGCATCTCGGCGGTGGGGCGCTGACGCTGGCCCGCTATGTCGCGGCCACCCGGCCCCGGTCGACCCAGCAGGTCGTCGAGCGGGACGCCACCCTCGTACAACTGGTGCGCAGGCAGCTGCCGTTGGAGCCGGGGGCCCGTATCCGGGTGCGGTCCGTGGATGCGCGGGAGGGGCTGGCCAAGGTGCCCGACGGATGGACCGACCTGATCGTGGCCGATGTGTACAGCGGGGCCCGCACACCCGCCCACCTCACCTCGACCGAGTTCCTCGACGAGGTACGCAGGGCGCTCAGACCGGGAGGCTGGTACGCCGCCAACCTCGCGGACGGCCCGCCGCTGACCCATCTCCGGGGCCAGATCGCCACCGCCGCCGCCCGTTTCGCGGAGCTGGCACTGGTGGCCGACCCAACGGTGCTGCGGGGAAAGCGCTTCGGCAACGCGGTGCTGGTCGCCTCCGACCACCCCCTCCCGATCCCCGAACTGACCCGCCGAGCCGCCTCCGACCCCCACCCGGCCCGAGTCGAACACGGCAAACCCCTGACCGACTTCACAGGAGGAGCCACACCGGTGACGGACGCGGTGGCGGTAGCGTCTCCGGCACCACCGCCTTCGGTGTTCCGCTGAACGCCGGTGAGGTAAAGCGCCCCGATAGGGGCGCGGGGAACTGCGCGACAAGCCCCCACGAACCCGCAGACGAACCAGCCCAACCAGCGGAGCTAATACGTACCGATTTCCACCCGAGGCGCACTGTCGTGCCAAGTACAGAACACCGACACCCGATCCGCCCCCTTCGCGAACTCCACCCGAATCCACGTCTCCGTCTTCCACACCTGCATCGACCACCCCGCGGCCGGCGAAGCCGACACCAGCGTCGCGGAAGAATCCCCCAGGTCGAAGACCGCCCGCCCGCCCTCGGTGTCGTAGCTCTTGACCCGGCCGGAGGCGGTGGGCGACGGGCTGGGCGCTTGCGTCGACGCCGAAGCCGAGGGCGTCGCACGCGGCTTCGGCGTCGACGGCTGCTCGCTCGACGGAGTCCGCGTCCGCTCCGCCCGCGCCGTCGAGGAGGCCAGCGGCTTCGACTCCTGCGTGGTCGCGTCGCCGGACGTGATGGGGAGGGCGCGCGGCGGGTCGTACGCCGTGCCCGCCATCACCGTGTGGACACCCCACCACGACAGCGTGACCGCCGCGCCCGTGGCGAGCGTCCACGCGAGTACGTGTATGAGACCCCTGCGCATCGCGGGCCATACTGCCTCACGCGCCCCACCGGTGTCGCCCGGAGGCACACCGCCTGGAGTTATCCACAGGCGCCGGACCGGTGTCCATCGCATGGCGTACGGTGCGGCGCATGGCAAGTGTGCTCGTGGTCGAGGACGACCAGTTCGTACGCTCGGCCCTCATCCGGCATCTGACCGATGCCGCGCACACCGTGCGCAGCGTCGGCACCGCGCTTGAGGCGCTGCGCGAGGTCGCCCATTTCCGTTTCGACGTGGTCATCCTCGACCTCGGTCTGCCCGATCTGGACGGGTCCGAGGCGCTGAAGATGCTGCGCGGCATCACCGATGTCCCGGTGATCATCGCCACCGCGCGGGACGACGAGACGGAGATCGTCCGGCTGCTGAACGCGGGCGCGGACGACTACCTGACCAAGCCGTTCTCGGTCGACCACCTCTCCGCCCGGATGGCCGCGGTGCTACGGCGGTCCCGTGCGGCGGCGGGGGAGGCACCCCCGTCCACCGTGATCCGCGTCGGCGGGCTGACCGTGGATCCGCTGCGCCGCCAGGCAGAGCTGGACGGCGTACGCCTCGACCTGACCCGGCGCGAGTTCGACCTGCTCGCCTTCCTGGCCGGGCGGCCCGGTGTCGTCGTCCCGCGCAAGGAGCTGCTCGCCGAGGTGTGGCAGCAGTCGTACGGCGACGACCAGACCATCGACGTCCATCTGTCGTGGCTGCGCCGGAAACTGGGGGAGACGGCGGCGCGACCGCGTTATCTGCACACCCTGCGCGGGGTCGGTGTGAAGCTGGAGCCACCAGGGGTGGAGCCGTGAGGTGGGCACTGGTCAAGGTCTCGCTGGCGGTCACCGCGATGGTCGTGGTCGCCTTCGCGGTGCCGCTGGGCCTCGTGATCAAGGAGATGGCCCGGGACCGCGCGTTCTCCAACGCCGAGCGGGAGGCCGCGGCCGTGGCCCCGGCGCTGTCCATCACCACCGACCGCGACCAGCTCGAGCGCGTCGTCGCCTCCGCGGGCTCGGATGCCGGGATGGCCGTGCACATACCAGCCTCCGACGGTGCCGCCGCCGTCGGCCTGGGCAAGCAGCGCGCCGCCGACGAGGACATCGCGACCGTACGGAAGCTGGGCCGCGCCTCCACCACCGAGGTGCCCGGTGGCTCCACGCTGCTCCAGCCGGTCGCGCTGAGCTCCGGTGAGATCGCCGTGGTCGAGGTGTACGTCCCCGAGTCCGAGGTGACGAACGGCGTCGACACCGCCTGGGCCGTGCTCGCCGCGGTGGGCGTCGCGCTCATCGTCGGCTCGGTCGCGGTCGCCGACCGGCTGGGCGTACGCATGGTGCAGCCCGCGCAGCGGCTGGTCGAGGGCGCGCATGAACTGGGGGAGGGGAAGCTGGGCTCCAGGGTGCCGGAGGAGGGGCCGACCGAACTGCGGCTGGCGGCGGTCGCGTTCAACTCCATGGCCGACCAGGTCGTACAACTGCTGGCGAACGAGCGGGAGTTGGCGGCTGATCTGTCCCACCGGCTGCGCACGCCGCTGACCGTGCTCCGCCTCAACGCCGCCTCACTCGGGGACGGGCCCGCCGCCGAGCAGACACGGGCCGCCGTCGCGCAGCTGGAGCGGGAGGTCGACACCATCATCCAGACGGCACGGGAGGCCAAGCCGCAGACCGCGGCGCCAGGTGCCGGGGCCGGGTGCGACGCGGCCGAGGTGGTGCGGGAGCGGATGGGGTTCTGGTCGGCGCTCGCCGAGGACGAGGGGCGCAAGGTGCGGGTGGCCGGAGTCGACCGGCCGGTGCGGATACCCGTGGCCCGGGCGGATCTGGCGGCCGCGCTGGACGCCCTGCTCGGCAATGTCTTCCGGCACACCCCCGAGGGCACGGCCTTCGCGGTCGACGTGCACAACGGCGAGGACGCGGTGATCGTGCTCGTCTCCGACGCGGGCCCCGGCATCATCGACCCCGAGGCCGCGATGGCCCGCGGGCGCGGCTCGGGAAGCGCCGGCTCGACCGGCCTCGGGCTCGACATCGTGCGGCGCCTCGCCGAGTCGACGGGCGGCGATGTACGCATCGGCTCCTCGGTGCTCGGCGGCACGGAGGTGCGGATCTGGATCCAGCTGGACGGGCGGGCGCCGGAGCGGAGAGGGCATCGGGGGACGGTACGGCGGCGGAGGCGGTCGGCTTCCGTGAAGTGAACGTCCGTCGGCTCTCATGGGGACGGGCTGGCTTGCCCTTTGGGGGTGGGTTGGCCTTGTCCTTGGGGGGTGGGTGGTCTCGGCCTTCAGGGCCGGATTGGTCTCGACCTTTAACCGTCCCCGATCCCCTCCTTAAGCGAGTCCTAAGATCCCCAACCCCCGTCCGGATCAGGCGCTTTGCCCGATTCCGGATCGCTAGCGTGCTGCCGCACCCCCACCCCGTGAACAGCGAAGGCAGGCACGCGCATGAGCAGCACGCACCGGCGCAAGATCAGTGGCAGGAACAAGGCGATCGGCGGTCTGGTCGCGGCGGCCGTGGTCGGTGGCGGCGCGGTCCTGTTCACCGGGACCGCGCAGGCGGCTGGTGTCGGCGCTGCCTACACCAAGACCAGCGACTGGTCGACGGGCTACACCGCGCAGTACGTCGTCACGAACAACAGCGGCGAGGCGAAGAGCGACTGGGCGCTGGAGTTCGACCTGCCGTCCGGCAGCAAGCTCAGCTCGCTGTGGAACGCCGAGTCGAGCGTGAGCGGTCGGCGCGTCACCGTGAAGCCGCCGTCCTGGGACAAGGACGGGCTCGCGGCCGGCGAGTCGATCACCGTCGGCTTCGTCGTCAACGGCACCGGCGCCCCGACCGGCTGTCTGATCGACGGCGCCAAGTGCTCCGCGGACGACGGTGCCACGCCCGAGCCGAGCGGACGCCCGACGCAGACCTCCACCCCCACGCAGAGCCCGACCCCGACGGCCAAGCCCACCCAGACCGCCACCGCCACTGCCTCCCCCTCGCAGAGCACCGGCAACGGCACCACCGCCGGCTCCGGTTTCGCCCCGTACGTGGACACCTCCCTCTATCCGGCCTTCGACCTGGTCGGCACCGCCGAGGCCACCGGCGTGAAGGACTACAACCTCGCCTTCATCACCGACGGCGGCGGCTGCACACCCAAGTGGGGCGGTGTGAGCGACCTGGCGAGCGACGCGGTGGCCGCGCAGATCGGCGACCTGCGAGCGAAGGGCGGCGACGTCCGGGTCTCCTTCGGCGGCGCGGCGGGCTCCGAGCTGGCCACGACCTGCTCGTCGGCGGACGCACTGGCGGCGGCGTACGGCAAGGTCGTGGACGCCTACAAGCTCACCAAGGTCGACTTCGACGTGGAGGGCGGCGCGCTGCCGGACAAGGCGGCGAACACGCGCCGCGCCCAGGCCATCGCCAAGCTCCAGCAGGCCCACCCCGACCTGGACGTGTCCTTCACCCTCCCGGTGATGCCCGAGGGCCTGACCCAGCCGGGCGTCGACCTCCTGTCCGACGCCAAGCAGAACGGCGTCGACATCAACACGGTCAACATCATGGCAATGGACTACGGACCGGCGTACAGCGACGACATGGGCACCTACGCCGAGCAGGCCGCCACCGCCACCCAGGCCCAGGTCAAGAGCGTCCTCGGGCTCTCCGACAGCGCGGCCTGGAAAACGGTCGCCGTCACCCCGATGATCGGCGTCAACGACGTCGTGTCCGAGATCTTCAAGGTCGACGACGCCACCCAGCTGGTGAACTTCGCCCAGTCCAAGGGCCTCGGCTGGCTGTCGATGTGGTCCGCGACCCGCGACAAGCAGTGCCCGGGCGGCGCCAAGCCCGCCGCCGACGCGACCTGCAGCTCGATCGTCCAGGACGAGCACGCGTTCTCGAAGGCGTTCGCCGCGTACAAGTAGCGGTTCGGTCAGGAAAACACCGGCGTGATTTCACGGGCGCGGCACTCCACGGGGTGCCGCGTCAGGGTGTGTGCACCAACGGTGCGCACCTGGGGGAATCGCTGGGTGCGGCGGGTTGTGGGAATTCCTCCGCCTCCTTCACCCCGACGTTCGCTCCGGTGACATTCACGCTCGACGGCTCCGGAAAGATCACCGTTTCGGTGGCGAAAAACTTCGTGCAGGGCGGCATTTTCCGCCTTGACGCCACGGACACCGAGCCGGGCGAGACCACCGAGCTGGAGCTGCCGGAGGTGTCGGCCGGGGACGCCGTCGCGGATACCGTGGCCGAGCCGGAGGACGGGACGGTCGTACGCGTGGAGATCCGCGCGGGCGGCCACGGTCCATGTGGCGGCCACTCCCCAGGAGCCGTCCCCGACGGACACCGCCACCGCTCCGCCGCCGACAGAGACCGCCCCCACCGCGCCCACGGACTCCCCGCCCCCCTTGCACCACGACCGTCCACGGCGCGGCCTATGCCCCCGTGCGCTCGGACCCCAGTCGCACCGGCGTTGAGGTGAGCAACATCGACGCGGGCTTCGACTACGACGCCCTGTGCGCCCAGCGCGGCGAAAACGTCACCGCGCACGGCAGGACCAGCGACATCTGGATCAAGCTGCTCCGCACGAACGGGGAGACGGGCTGGGTCACCGCAACGGCACTGACCGGCGACGCCGAGACGGTCGTCACGACTGCGTGCTTAGCCGCGCGTCCCATACGTCCCCCTATGGGTCCCCTGTCGGTCACCCATGGGGCGCCCGGTGATGTCGATTACGTTTCGACAACTGGGGCCACAAACCCTTGACGCATGACCGGACATACGGCTGTTATTACGCCACCCATGTTCGGTCAAGTTGGTTTCTGAGTGATTACGACGGAACTCGATGCGGCTCGCTCATGGTCGAACCCTCACCCCTGGAGCCGTTCATGCACGATCTCTCCCCCTCGGGCCTCGCCCTCCCCACGCCCAGCCGCCGCACCCTGCTGCGCGGCATAGGCGGCGCGGCCGTGCTCGGTGCCGGCATACCCCTGCTCAGCGCGTGCGGCGGCAGTGGTACGGCCGCCGACCCGAAGACGGTGTCGTTGGGCTCGAAGGCGTCGGACCCGGTGCCGAAGAAGGCGTTCGCCGACATCTACGCGGCCTACAAGAAGAAGTCCGGCATCACGGTCGACGTGAACACCAAGGACTCCAACACCTTCCAGGAGCAGATCAACTCCTACCTCCAGGGCACGCCGGACGACGTGTTCACCTGGTTCGCCGGGTACCGGATGCAGTTCTTCGCGGCCAAGGGCCTCGCCACCCCGATCGACGACGTGTGGCAGACCATCGGGGCCAACTTCCCCGAGGCGATGCAGAAGCTCAGCAAGGGTGAGGACGGCAAGTACTACTTCGTGCCGCTGTACTCGTACCCCTGGGCGGTCTTCTACCGGAAGAGCGTCTTCCAGCAGTACGGCTATGAAGTCCCCACCACCTGGGACGACTTCGTCGCGCTGTGCAAGCAGATGCAGAAGGACAAGCTGGTCCCGATGGCCTTCGGCGACAAGGACGCCTGGCCCGCGCTCGGCACCTTCGACCAGATCAACTTCCGCCAGAACGGCTACGACTTCCATGTCGAGCTGATGGCGGGCAAGGCGTCCTGGACCGATGCCAAGGTGCGCAAGGTCTTCGACCTGTGGGCCGAGATCCTCCCCTACCACCAGGAAGGCGCCGTCGGCCGCACCTGGCAGGACGCCGCCCAGACCCTGGCCTCCAAGAAGGCCGGCATGTACATCCTGGGCACCTTCGTGGCCCAGCAGTTCACCGACAAGGCCGCCCTCGACGACCTCGACTTCTTCGCCTTCCCGGAGATCGACCCGGCGTACGGGCAGGACACCGTCGAGGCGCCGACCGACGGCTTCATGATGAGCAAGAGCCCGAAGAACAAGGCCGAGGCCGTCAAGCTGCTGGAGTACCTGGGCACCCCGGACGCCGAGGACATCTACCTCAAGTCCGACCCGAGCGTGGTCCACGCCTCCACCAAGGCCGACACGTCGTCGTACACCGCCATCCAGAAGAAGGCGTACGACATGATCTCCGGCGCCAAGTCCCTGACGCAGTTCATGGACCGCGACAGCCGCCCGGACTTCACCTCGACGGTGATGCAGCCCGCGCTGCAGAAGTTCATCCGTGACCCCAAGGGCGTCGACAGCCTGCTGTCCTCGATCGAGCGCCAGAAGAAGACGATCTTCGCCCAGTCATGACAACCGAAACCACCAAGGAGATCCCGGAGGCGGCCGCCGTGCCGCCTTCGGGCGTTGCCCCCGCACCCCCCAAGGCCCCCCACGGCCACCGCCGTCTGCTCACCCGCCGTGACCGGATCACCCTCGGTTTCATGGCGGGTCTGCCGACGATCCTGCACATCGCCCTCGTCTGGGTCACCGCCCTCGCCTCGATCGCGCTGGCCTTCACCACCTGGGACGGCATCGGCTTCGACTCGATCCAGTGGGTCGGGCTGCAGAACTTCAAGGAACTGTTCGAGCAGAACCCGCAGTTCTGGCCCGCCGTCCAGCACAACGTCATCTGGTTCGTCGTCCTGATCGCGATCCCCACGCCGCTGGGCCTGTTCCTGGCCGTGCAGCTGGACAAGAAGATCCGCTTCAGCCGCGTCTACCAGACGGCGTTCTTCCTGCCCGTCGTCATGTCGATGGCCGTGATCGGCTTCGTCTGGCAGCTGATCTACAACCCCGACACCGGCCTGATCAACAGCATCATCGGGGCCAACGAGCCGGGCAAGTACATCGACTGGATCGGCGACCCGGACCTCAACCTCTGGGCCATCCTCATCGCCGCGTCCTGGCGCCACACCGGCTACATGATGATCCTCTACCTGGCCGGCCTGAAGGGCGTCGACCCCTCCCTGCGGGAGGCGTCCGCACTGGACGGCGCCAACGAGTGGCAGACGTTCAAGAACGTCATCTTCCCGACCCTGCGCCCCACCAACACGGTCGTCCTCGTCGTCACCATCATCGAGGCCCTGCGCGCCTTCGACCTGGTCTTCGTCTTCAACAAGGGCGCCGAGGGCACCGAGCTGCTCTCGATCCTGGTCACCAACAACATCATCGGCGAGTCCAGCCGTATCGGGTACGGCTCCGCGATCGCGGTCGTGCTGCTGCTGATCTCCCTCGTCGTGATCATTCCGTACCTGGTGGCCACCTTCCGGAAGGAGCGGCGCGCATGAGCACCACCGTCGTGACCAAGCCCCGTACGCCCATCCGCCCCGCCCGGATCCTGCTGCACCTGTTCCTCGCGGGTGCCTCCCTGGCCTGGCTCGCGCCGCTGCTGTGGGCGCTGTACTCGGCGATGCGGCCGTACGCGGAGACGAGTGAGAAGGGATACGTGTCCTGGCCGGACACGCTGAACTTCGACAACTTCACCAACGCGTTCACGCAGTCGGACATGGGCCACTACTTCGTCAACACGCTGATCATCGCCGTGCCGGCGGTGCTGGTGACGCTGTTTTTGTCGTCGATGGTCGCCTTCTACGTCAGCCGCTTCGACTTCCGCCTCAACATCGCGCTGCTGCTCGTCTTCACGGCCGGCAACCTGCTCCCGCAGCAGGTCATCATCACCCCGCTGTACCGGCTGTACCTGCTCATCGACCTGCCCGGTATCACCATGTCCGGCAAGCTGTACGACTCCGCGCTCGGCCTGGTCCTCATCCATGTCGCGTTCCAGTCCGGCTTCTGCGCCTTCGTGCTGAGCAACTACATGCGCTCGCTGCCGCACGAGCTGACCGAGGCCGCGCTGGTCGACGGCGCCTCGGTGTGGCGCATGTACTGGCAGATCGTGCTGCCGCTGTGCCGTCCCGCGATGGCGGCCCTGGCGACCTTGCTGTCCATCTGGATCTACAACGACTTCTTCTGGGCCCTCGTCCTGATCTCCACCGGCGAGAACATGCCGATCACCTCGGCGCTGAACAACCTCACCGGGGCGTACTTCACCGACCCCAACCTGGTCGCCGCCGGCGCCCTGCTCACCGCGATCCCCACGCTGATCGTGTACTTCGTGCTCCAGCGGCAGTTCGTCAGCGGCCTCACCCTCGGCGCCAACAAGGGCTGACCCCCTCCCGAAAGAGAACCCCGTGCACAACCCCTTCACCCCGGTCGCCACCGTCCCCGTGGACCCGCGCACCGCCCGCGTCCACGAGGAGGGCTGGCAGTCCTGGAGCCCCAGCGGCGCCTACGCCCTCGGCGACACCCCCCACCGCCCGACCAACGACAACTGGGCGACGGTCTGCTACCGCCCCGGCGTCACCGTCCCCGCAGGGACCTTCCAGGGCGAGGGGCTGCTGGCGCTCGACCCGGGCGACGGACCACCGGTCCGGCTGTGGGCGGCGCCGGACCCGCAGCACTCGGTCCCGTCCATCCGGCTGACCGTCCAGGGCGACCAGGCGGAGATCAGCGCCGACGGCCCGGTGAAGCTGCTGACCGGGACGTCCATACAGTCCGTGCTCGCCGACTGGGCCGAGGGTCTGGACGTACGGGCCCCGCGCCCGGCGCCGACCGTCTGGTGCTCCTGGTACGAGTACTTCACCGACGTCACCGAGGACGACATCCACGAGAACCTCCGTGCGATGGACACCCTCGACCTGCCCATCGACGTCGTCCAGATCGACGACGGCTACCAGAGCAAGCTGGGCGACTGGCTCACCCTCTCCGGCCGCTTCCGCTCCCGCGAGGGCATAGCCGACGCGATCCGCGCCCGGGGCCGCCGGGCGGGCATCTGGACGGCACCCTTCCTGGTGGACCCGAGCAGTGAACTGGCCACCACAAAACCCCACTTGCTGGTGCGCGACGCGGACGGCGCGCCCCTGCACGCGGGCGTCAACTGGGGCCACGACCTGTACGTCCTGGACGTCACCCACCCGGAGGCGGCGGCCTACCTGATCGACGTGTTCACCACGCTGCGCGCCGAGGGCTACGACTACTTCAAGGTCGACTTCCTCTACGCGGGCGCCCTGGACGGCGTACGGCACTCCGGCGCGGACCCGCTCACCGCGTACCGCGAGGGCATCACCCTCATCCGCGAGGCGATCGGCAAGGAGGCATACCTGCTGGGCTGCGGCGCCCCGATCCTCCCCTCCATCGGCCTGTTCGACGCGATGCGCGTCAGCGCGGACACCGCGCCGTACCGCCGCCCCAAGGCCGACGACTACAGCCAGCCCGGCCAGGACGCCGCCGAGTTCACCGGCGTCGGACGGCAGTGGCAGCACGGCCGCCTGTGGATCAACGACCCCGACTGCCTGATGGCCCGCCCGGCGGTCGAGACCCGCGAACGCTGGGCGGCGCACGTGGAGGCGACGGGCGGCCTGATGGCGTCCAGCGACCGGCTGCTGTCGCTCGACGAGTGGGGCGTGACCACAACACGCCGTCTCCTGGGCGGAGTTGCCCGATGACCAAGCGTGCACTGAACGTCCCGGGCATCGCCTACGGCGGCGACTACAACCCCGAGCAGTGGCCCGAGGAGGTCTGGGCCGAGGATGTACGTCTGATGGGCGAGGCCGGCGTCAACATGGTCAGCGTCGGCATCTTCTCCTGGGCGCTGCTCGAACCGTCCGAGGGCGTGTTCGACTTCTCCCGCATGGACAAGATCCTCGACCTGCTCCACGCGGGCGGCATCGCCGCCGACCTGGCGACCCCGACGGCCGCACCCCCGGCGTGGTTCTTCCGCAAGCACCCGGAGACGCTGCCCGTCGACAAGGACGGGCGCAGGCTGTCGTACGGCAGCCGCCAGACGTTCTGCCCTTCGAGCCCCGCCTACCGTGAGGCCGCCCTGCGGATCGCGGGCGCGCTGGGCGAGCGGTACGCCGACCATCCGGCCGTGGTCATGTGGCACGTCCACAACGAGTACGGCTGCCACAACGCGGAGTGCTACTGCGACGGGAGCGCGGCGGCGTTCCGCGTATGGCTGCGGGACAAGTACGACGACGACCTGGCTGCCCTCAACCACGCCTGGGGCACCACCTTCTGGAGCCAGTGGTACTACGACTGGGACGAGATCATCCCGCCCCGCGCGACGGGCGCCGTCCCCAACCCGACCCATCAGCTGGACTGGCGTCGCTTCTGCAGCGACGAGCTGCTGTCGCTGTACAAGGCGGAACGGGACGTCCTGCGGGAGGCAGCCCCGTCCCTGCCGGCCACCACCAACTTCATGGTGATGTACAACTTCGACGCCCTGGACTACTGGCGCTGGGCCCCGGAGCTGGACGTGGTCTCGAACGACCACTACCTCCGCTCCACCGACCCCGAGTCGGAGATCGACATCGCCCTCAGCGGCGACCTGATGCGCTCCCTCGCGGGCGGCCCCTGGCTGCTGATGGAGCACTCGACGGGCGCGGTGAACTGGCAGCCGGTCAACCGGGCCAAGACCGCGGGCGAGTCGCGCCGCAACGCCCTCGCCCATGTCGCCCATGGCGCCGACGGCATCGCCTACTTCCAGTGGCGGGCCGCCAAGGCGGGCGCCGAGCAGTGGCACTCGGCGATGCTGCCGCACGCGGGCACGGACAGCCAGATCTGGCGTGACGTCGTCCGGCTCGGCGCCGACCTCAAGGCACTGGCGGAGGTACGCGGCAGCACGGGCACGGCGGACGTGGCCGTCGTGTGGGACTGGGACGCCCGCTGGGCCCTCGAACTCCCCTCCCAGCCCAGCGAGATGGTCCGCCATCTCGACCTCGTCCGCTCCTGGTACGAGCCCCTGTGGCGGGCGAACGTCGCCGTGGACTTCGTACGCCCGGACGCGGACCTGTCGTCGTACCGCCTGGTCCTCGCCCCCAGCCTCTACCTGGTCGACGACGCGGGCACCGCCAACCTCACCGCCTTCGCCGAACGCGGCGGCACGCTGGCCGTCGGCTTCCACAGCGGGATGGTCGACGAGCACTGCCATGTACGGCTGGGCGGTTACCCCGGCGCGTTCCGCGAGGCCCTCGGCGTCCGCACGGACGAACTCTTCCCGCTGCTGCCGGGCGAGAAGGTCGGCCTCGGCGGCGACGCGACCGCCACCCTGTGGTCGGAACGCGTCCGCCTGGAAGGCGCCGAGGCGGTGGCGTCGTACGCGGACGGCGCCCTGGCCGGTGTCCCGGCGGTGACCCGCAACTCCCACGGCACGGGGACGACCTGGTACGTCTCCACCCGCCCCGACCCCGACACCCTCGCCGCCCTCCTGGACCGCATCCGCGACGAGGCGGGCGTACGGCCGGTGCTGGACGCCGTCCCCGAGGGCATCGAGGCGGTGCTGCGACGGGGCACGGACGCCGACTACCTCTTCCTCATCGATCACGCTGGAAAGGGAGCCGACGTCCCGGTCTCCGCCGACGCCACCGAACTCCTCACGGGGAAGCCGGTCACATCGGGCACGGTCGAGGTGCCGCCGGGAGAGATCGCGGTGGTACGGCAGCCCCACTGAAGGCAGCCCCACTGAACAGACCGGGGCGCGGCATGCCCCCACCGCATGCCGCGCCCCGCCCCCCCCGCTCAGTCCCCCTGTATGGCCGGCAGGCTCCCCGTGCGCGCCGCTTCCCCGTACCACAGGGCGCTCGACTTGGGCGTCCGCTCCAGCGTCGAGTAGTCCACGTAGACCGCGCCGAAGCGCTTGCCGTAGCCGTAGGCCCACTCGAAGTTGTCCATCAGGGACCACAGGTAGTAGCCGCGGACGTCGGCGCCGGCGGTGATCGCCTGGCGTACGGCGGTCAGGTGGCCGTGGAGGTAGGCGATCCGCTCGGGGTCGTGGACGCGGCCGTCGGGGTCGGGCTTGTCGTCGTACGCCGCGCCGTTCTCGGTGACGTACAGGGGCAGACCCGGTGCCTCGCGCGTGTAGCGCATGATCAGGTCGTGCAGGCCGGTCGGGTCGATCGTCCAGCCCATCTCCGTGCGCTCGCCCGGGGTCTGGTGGAAGGCGACGTCGTCCGCGGCCGGCCAGGGCGAGAACGAGCTTGCTCCGTGGCCGTCCGCGCGCGGGCCGCTCGCGTCCGCCTCCCTGGCCGAAACCAGCGCCGGTGTGTAGTAGTTCAGGCCCAGCGCGTCCAACGGCTGGTTGATCAGGGCCAGGTCGCCGTCCAGGACGTACGACCAGTCGGTGAGCGACGACGTGGCGGGGAACAGCGTCTACGGGTAGGTGCCGTGCAGCATCGGGCCGTGGAAGACGCCGTTGGCCAGGTCGTCGATCTTCTGCGCTGCCGCCAGGTCGGCCGGGTCCTCGGACACCGTCCTGACCACCGAGGAGTTGAGGCTCACCGCCACCGAGTTGCGGGCGGGCATCGCCGTACGCAGAGCGGACGTACCCAGGCCATGCGCCAGGTTCAGGTGGTGCGCCGCCTTCAGCGACGCCGCCGCGTCCGTGCGGCCCGGCGCGTGGACCCCCGACGCGTAGCCGAGGAACGCGCTGCACCAGGGCTCGTTGAGGGTGATCCACTGCTCCACCCGGTCGCCGAGCGCCTCGCCGACGATCTGCGCGTACTCGGCGAACCGGAATGCCGTGTCCCGCTCCGGCCAGCCGCCCGCGTCCTCCAGCTCCTGCGGCAGATCCCAGTGGTAGAGGGTGAGGGCCGGTTTGATGCCGGCCGCCAGCAACTCGTCCACCAGCCGGCGGTAGAAGTCCAGGCCCTTCTGGACGGCCGGGCCCCGGCCTGTCGGCTGCACCCTCGACCAGGACACCGAGAAGCGGTACGCGGTCAGGCCCAGGTCGGCCATCATCGCGACGTCGTCGCGGTACCGGTGATAGTGGTCGACAGCGATGTCACCGTGCTCACCGCCGGCCGTCTTGCCCGGCGTATGACTGAACGTGTCCCAGATCGAGGGCGTGCGGCCGTCCTCCCGCACCGCCCCCTCGATCTGATACGCGGAGGTCGCCGCGCCCCAGAGAAAGGCGGGAGGAAAGGAGACGGGCGTTTCGGGCTCAGGCATGGAAGCGCTCCCAAGACGGGTCGTGAGACCGGAGTAGGGGGAAGGGGGGAAGGGGGTCGAGACGGCGGTGACTCGGCCCCCGAGCTGAGCTGTAGCGCCCCGTCAGGGGCGCGGGGAACTGCGCGACAAGCCACGACGGCGCCGCAGGCGAAAAACGACACATCCCGGCACCACCCAGCGGAGCGTTACCCCTTGATCGCGCCCTGCATGATGCCGCCCACGATCTGCTTGCCGAACAGCAGGAAGGCGATCAGCAGCGGCAGCGTGCCGAGCAGCGCGCCCGCCATGATCACTGCCTGGTCGGGGACATAGCCGGTACCGAGGGAGTTGAGGGCGACCTGCACGGTCGGGTTCTCCTGGTTGAGCGCGATGATCGGCCACAGGAAGTCGTTCCAGGCGAACACGAAGGTCAGCAGGCCGAGTACGGCCATCGCGGGCCGCGCCGCCGGGAAGACCACGTGCCACACCACCCGCAGACTGCTCGCCCCGTCCACCCGCGCCGCCTCGATCAGCTCGCTCGGCAGCGCCTGCACCAGGTACTGCCGCATGAAGAACGTGCCGAACGCGGTGCACAGCGTGGGCAGGATGACCGTCTGCAGCTGGTTCGACCAGCCGAGGTCCGCCATCCACAAGTACAGGGGTACGACCGCCAGTTGCGGCGGGATCATCATCGTGCCGATGGTCAGCAGGAGCAGCACACCCGAGAACTTGAACCGCAGCTTGGCGAAGGCGAACCCGGCGAGCGTGGAGAACAGCACCGTGGAGACGGTGATCGTGCCCGCCACGAACGTCGTGTTGAACATCGCCGTGCCGAGACCCGCCTCCTCCCACGCCGTCTCCATGTTCTTGAACAGGTTCCCGCCGAACCACAGCGGCGGCGGGGTCTCCGCGAGCCGCCGGTCGGTGCGCGAGGCGGCGATCGCCGTCCACACCAGCGGGGCCAGCGAGACCAGCGCGAAGACGGTCAGGACGATGTAGGTGACCGGCCCCGCGTGCAGTTGCTTGCCGGCGCCCATGATCCGGGAGCGCCTTCGCCCGTCGCTCTTCACCGGTGTCTGAGGTCGCGTCAGTTCACTTGTGGTCATTGGGACTTCCTCAGACGTCGGGTGATCAGCAGGTTGATCACGGCGATGATCACGAGGATCAGGAACATCGACCACGCGATGGCGGACGCCTTGCCGAGGTTGCCGATGATCCAGCCCTGGTCGTACATGTACAGACCGAGCGTCTGGTACTGGTGGTCGGAGCCGCCCTTGGAGCCGCTGACCCCGCCGAAGAGCAAGGGCTCACCGAAGAGCTGGGTCGCGCCGATCGTGGAGACGACCACCGTGAACAGGATCGTCGGCCGCAGCTGCGGGATCGTCACATGGATGAACTGCTGCCAGCGGTTCGCGCCGTCGATCGACGCCGACTCGTACAGGTCGGCCGGGATCGCCTGCATCGCGGCCAGGTAGATCAGCGCGTTGTAGCCGGTCCACCGCCAGATCACGATCGACGACACGGCGAACTGCGAACCCCAGTCCGACTCACGCCAGTTGATCGGGTCGATGCCGATGCCGCCGAGCGCCCAGTTGATCGCGCCGCCGTCCCAGGAGTACAGCAGCACGAACACCAGCGTCGCCGCCGCCACCGAGGTGGCGTACGGGGTGAGCATCACGACCCGCCACATCGTCGAGCCGCGCAGCCGGTAGTTGAGCAGGTGCGCCAGGCCGATCGCCATCATCAGCTGCGGCACGGTCGAGATCACGCCGATGGTGAAGGTGTTCCACAGGGCGTTCCAGAAGAAGTCCGAGGACAGCAGGTTCTGGTAGTTGTCCAGGCCCGCCCACTTCTGGTTGTCCAGGTCGGACAGCTGCACGTTGTGCAGGGAATACCAGGCCGTGTAGAGCAGCGGGATGAGGCTGAACGCCCCGAAGACGATGAAGAAGGGGGCGATGAACGCGTACGGCGACGCCTTCATGTCCCAGCGGTACAGCCGGCTCCGCCAGGAACCAGGGCCCGGGGGCGGCGTACCGCGACCGTGAGCGCCCCGGGCCGCGCCCGGCTTGTCGCCGGGCGCGGCCTCGGCACTCGACGCGGTGTGCGCGAGAGCCTGCTTGGAGCTTGTCACTGGCCGAGCACGTCCTTGATCTCCTCGGACGCGGCGTCCCAGCCCTCATCGGGCGAGGCGCCCTTCTGCTCGACCTGGAGGATGCCGATGTCGGTCAGCGCGGTGTTGATCGGCTGGTCCTTGACGCCGAAGATCTGCGTCGGGATGGTCTCGGCGGAGGCCGAGAAGATGTCCGTGATCGGCGCGCTGGAGAAGAACGCCTGGGTCTCGGCGGCCGGCTTCAGACTCGAGTACGCCGACGGGGTCGACGGGAAGCTGGCCTGCTTGGCGAAGACCTTCGCCTGCTGCTCGGGCGCTGTCAGCCACTTCGCCAGCGCGACGGCCTCCTTCTGGTTCTTGCTCGCCGTCGGTACGCCGATGAACGAGCCGCCCCAGTTGGACGCGGTCGGCGCCGCCGCCACGTCCCACTTGCCCTTGCCGGAGTCACCGGACTTCTCCTGGATGTAGCCGATCATCCAGGCCGGGCAGGCCACCGTCGCGAAGGTGCCGTTGGCGTAGCCCTGGTCCCACGGCTTGTCGAACTGCTTCAGCTTCGCCGACATGTTGCTCGTCGCCACCTCCATGGCGACGTCCCAGGCGTTCTTCACGCCCGAGGACTTGTCCCAGACGACGTCCCCGCCCTTGTCGTAGTACCGCTCGCTCTCACCGTTGAGGACCGCGTTGTAGACGGAGGAGGCGGAGTCCACGAACTTGGTGCCCTTCGGCGCCTTCTCCATGTACTGCTTGCCCAGGTCGACGTACTTGCTCCAGTCGCCCTTCCACTGCTCGGCGAGCTTG
Organism: Streptomyces sp. 4N124; assembly: GCF_052245395.1. Lineage (NCBI taxonomy): Bacteria > Bacillati > Actinomycetota > Actinomycetes > Kitasatosporales > Streptomycetaceae > Streptomyces > Streptomyces sp. 4N124. The sequence continues at coordinate 31,207 of NZ_JBQQBS010000042.1, read as the reverse complement.
GCGCGGTCCGTCTCCAGGCCGGCCTTCTGGAACAGGTCCTTGCGGTAGCAGATCGCCATCGGGCCGATGTCGGTGCCGAGCCCGATCAGCTTGCCGTCCGCGGTGGTGGCCTGCGCGTTCTTCCAGTCCAGCCACTGCGACTTGTCGACCTCCTTGCCGAGGTCGACGAACTTGTCGCCCTGCGTCTGCACGGCCTCGGTGACGTTGCCGACTTCGATCGCCTGGATGTCGTCGGTGCCGGAACCGGCCTGCAGCCGGGTCAGCGTCTTCGGCCAGTAGACGTCGGTCCGGGTGGTGACGTTCTCCTTGATCTTGATGTCGGGGTTGAGCTTCATGTACTCGTCGTAGAGTCCGGCCTGCTTGTAGCCGAAGACGCCGAACGTGCCGACGGTCAAGGTGGTCTTGCCCTCGGAGTTGCCACCGCCCTCGTTCGAGCCGGGGTCGTCCGAGTCCTCGGCGCAGCCGGCCAGCAGGCCCGTAGTCAGCGCGGCGGCGACCGCGAGGGCCGACAGCCTGCGGGACCGGCGGGTACTCGTGCGCATTGCGTCCTCCTGTTGCCTGACGTGCCGACCCCCCGGCCAACTGCACTGTTGGGCCCGTTGGTTCTCGCTGCGGCTCGGGCGGGGAACGTGCGGGATGTGTATGTGTCAGGTACTGTGGGAGCGCTCCCACAGGTGATGTGTTGAAGACTCGTCGGTCCGAGCGGGGGTGTCAAGGGAGCGGGCGCGGAGAGATGCGTTCAGTTATCGGGACGTTAACTGGACCTCGGCGGAGGGCCCGGCCCGTCGGGGCGGCGGCTCGGAAGGTCACCATCCCAGCCGGGACTGTTAGATTCCAGGCCGGCGCGGTGACGGCGGAAAGGCGGAGCCACATGGCAATCCATGGAGCGCGGGGCCGGAGCGGTGGCCGGCCCACCCTCGAAGAGGTCGCCGCCCGCGCCGGAGTCGGCCGGGGCACGGTCTCCCGGGTGATCAACGGCTCGCCCCGGGTCAGCGACGCCACCCGTGCGGCCGTCGAGGCGGCGGTCGCGGAGCTCGGCTACGTCCCGAACACGGCCGCCCGCGCCCTCGCCGCGAACCGGACGGACGCGATCGCCCTGGTCGTCCCCGAGCCGGAGACACGCTTCTTCTCGGAGCCGTACTTCTCGGACATCCTGAAGGGCGTCGGCGCCGAACTCTCCGACACCGAGATGCAGTTGCTGCTGATCTTCGCGGGCAGCGACCGGGAGCGTGCCCGCCTGGCCCAGTACCTCGCCGCCCACCGCGTCGACGGCGTCCTGCTGGTCTCGGTCCACGCGGACGACCCGCTGCCCGACCTGCTCGCCCAACTGGAGATACCCGCGGTCATCAGCGGCCCCAGGTCGGCCGCCGAGACGCTCACCTCGGTCGACTCCGACAACTACGGCGGCGCCCGCTCAGCCGTCGAGCACCTCCTCGCCGGCGGCCGCCGCACGATCGCCCACATCACCGGCCGCCAGGACGTCTACGGCGCCCAGCGCCGCGTCGACGGCTACCGCGACGCCCTGCGCGACGCGGGCCACGAAGCCGACGATCGCCTCATCGAACCCGGCGACTTCACGGAGGAGGGCGGCCACCGGGCGATGGCCGCGCTCCTCGACCGCTGCCCCGACCTCGACGCCGTCTTCGCCGCCTCCGACGTCACCGCGGCCGGCGCCCGCCAGGTCCTCCGCGAGGCCGGCCGCCGCATCCCCGACGACGTCGCCCTCGTCGGCTACGACGACTCCGCCATCGCCCGCCACATGGACCCACCCCTCACCAGCGTCCGCCAGCCCATACAGGAAATGGGCCGCACCATGATCGACCTCCTCCTCACCGAAATAGCCGACCGCCGCCCGCCGGCCTCCCGAGGCCTGGAGCGCCGCCAGTTGGTCCTGGCGACGGAGCTGGTGCCGCGTACGTCGTCGTGACGTCATCGGTGCGGGGAGAGCCGCCACCGCATCTCGCCGTCGTGTTCCTCGTCCGTGGGAGACAGGCCGGCGGCCCTGGCCACGGCAGCGGAGGCGTGGTGGGACGGGTGGATGTGGGCGATCACCGTGAGCGCCGGGGACCGCTCCCGTAGCCGGCTCACGAGCCCTCGCGCCGCCTCGGAGGCGTAACCGCGTCCCTGCCATGGCGTGCCCACGACCCAGGCGATCTCCGCGGTCGGTCCCGTGACCGTGGCCTGGACCGTGCCCATGAGGTGGGAGTCGGTGCGGTGGCGCAGGACCCAGTTGCACCAGGAGACGGCCGGGTCGGGGGAGCCGGCGACGAGGCGTTCGTAGCGGGTGCGGAGGGCTTCGGGGGTGCTCGGGGTGGAGCCGATGAAGGTGTGCAGGGCCGGGTCGGAGAGTGCGGCGGCCATCTCGGGTGCGTGCTCGACGCGCAGGGGGAGGAGGTCGAGGCGGGCGGTGCGGATCGGTTCGCTGTACAACAGGCCCCCCGGAAACGGAACCAGCCGGTGACTTCGATTTCTCGAAGTCACCGGCTGATTGCTCAGGGTGAGTGACGGGACTCGAACCCGCGGCATCCTGGACCACAACCAGGTGCTCTACCAGCTGAGCTACACCCACCATGACCGGCGGTTCGACGAGTTTTCTCCCCGACCGGCCGAGAAAAAGTGTACAGGGTCCGAAGGGGTGCTCGCGCCTGGCTTTCGCGGCGCCCCCCTCAAGGCCCCTGACCTGCTTACTGAGCAGGCAGAACGTGCTTCGCGGCGATCGTCTTCGCCGTGTCCGAGTCGGGACCGGGCTGAGGGACGAAGATGGCCTCGCGGTAGTAGCGCAGTTCCGCGATGGACTCGCGGATGTCGGCGAGGGCGCGGTGGTTGCCGTTCTTCTCGGGGCTGTTGAAGTACGCCCGCGGATACCAGCGCCGGGCCAACTCCTTGATCGACGACACGTCGACGATGCGGTAGTGGAGGTACTCCTCGACCTTCGGCATGTCCCGCAGGAGGAAACCGCGGTCGGTGCCGACGGAGTTGCCGCACAGCGGGGCCTTGCCGGGCTCCTTGACGTGTTCCCGGACGTAGGCGAGCACCTGCTCCTCGGCGTCCGCCAATGTCGTACCGGCCGGGAGCTCGTCGAGCAGTCCGGAGGCGGTGTGCATCTGACGCACCACGTCCGGCATCGTCTCCAGCGCCGAGTCCGGCGGACGGATGACGATGTCCACACCCTCGCCGAGCACGTTCAGTTCGGAGTCGGTGACGAGGGCGGCCACTTCGATGAGCGCGTCGTCGGACAGCGAGAGGCCGGTCATCTCGCAGTCGATCCACACCATACGATCGTTCATGCGACCACCCTAAAGCCGACCTCCGCTTATGAGGGCCCCGCGGTGGCGCCAGGCTCGCGCCGGGCGCGATGGTGAGGGGCGGAAACCCCCAGGCGTGGAGATTCCCGCCCCTCACCACCATCGGACATCGGCCTACGATCCGCTGCGCTGCCCCGGCAACGTCGCCCGGCTTCCCACGTACGCCTCACGGACGTGCTCGCCGGACGCGGTCGCCGCCATCGACGGCGACGGTCCGACCGCGCTCGCCGCCGCCGTACGGCGGGTCTGCATCGGGACCGGGCCGGGGCCTTCCGGATGGAGCGCGGGTGCCGGGCTCGCGGAGCCCGGTGAACCGGTCGAAGCCGGCGCTCCGTCGGTGTCCACCGGCTTCTCGCCCTGCGGCCTGCGCGCCCGGTACGCGGCCCGGTACGCCGCCGGCGACGAGCCGAGCTGGCGGCGGAAGTGCCCGCGCAGCGCCACCGGCGAACGGAAGCCGCAGCGGCCCGCGACCTCGTCCACCGAGTAGTCCGACGTCTCCAGCAGACGCTGCGCCTGGAGCACCCGCTGCGTGATCAGCCACTGCAGCGGGGCGCTTCCCGTCAGCGAGCGGAACCGGCGGTCGAACGTACGACGGCTCATGTACGCGCGCGCGGCGAGCGTCTCCACGTCGAACTGCTCGTGGAGATGTTCCAGCGCCCAGGCGACGACCTCGGCCAGCGGGTCGGCGCCGATCTCCTCTGGTAAAGATCGATCGAGGTAGCGCTCCTGCCCGCCGCTCCGGCGCGGTGGGACCACCAGGCGCCGGGCGAGCGCGCCCGCCGCCTCATTGCCGTGGTCCGTCCGCACGATGTGCAGGCACAGGTCGATTCCGGCCGCGGTGCCCGCGCTCGTCAGTACGTCGCCGTCGTCCACGAAGAGTTCCCGTGGGTCGACGTGCACCGACGGATAGCGCTTGGCCAGCGTCGGCGCGTACATCCAGTGGGTGGTCGCGGGGCGGCCGTCCAGCAGGCCCGCCGCCGCCAGTACGAAGGCGCCGGTGCACAGCCCTACTATGCGGGCGCCCTCTTCGTGTGCCCGGCGGAGGGCGTCGAGCGCCTCCTCCGGTGGCGGGGAAGTGATCGAGCGCCAGGCAGGCACGACGACCGTGCCCGCCCGCGAGATCGCTTCCAGGCCATGCGGTGCGGAGAGCTCCAGGCCCCCCGTGGTCCGTAGCGGTCCTTCTTCGCCACCGCACACCAGCAGTCGGTAGCGCGGTACGCCGGCGTCCTGACGGTCAATTCCGAACACCGACAGCGGTATGGAACTCTCGAAGATGGGGCCGCCGCTGAACAGCAGCACCGCGACGATCTCCTTGCGGCGTCGCCCGGAAAGTTTCCGGGCCGCGGCTTCCGGCGCGGCAGTGGAGTCGTGGCTCATACTGCTAAGCCCCCCTCGGTGGTCGCGGCTCCTCGGTTGTGTCGCTCCTGCACGTTTCCCCTCGGTCCTGCACGAGTCCCCCGCCGTAAGACAGTCAAGATCGAATCTACTGCGTCCCGTGGTGCCGGGGTGACCAGTTCATCACCCGGCACATTGTCGACTTGGCAACTTGGCGTGAAGCATTCGATCACGAAGCGTTGCACTCGCGGGGCGTGCAGGGAAGTGCGCCTCGTCGCAGTGGCCAATCCCTGTAGGGTGCGCACGCCCTTCGGGGCCCTTTCCGTGCAGGTGGAACGGGGCGTGGGGGGTGCTTCGGGCAAGGGGCGTGCGGTGGCCAGAAGTTGGCTGAAAAGAAGCGGTTCCGGGTGCGGAAACCGGTCAGTCGACCGGTGAGTTTCCCCCAGTGTGACGTCCGCCTCTGTGGGCCCCCGTCCCGCTCCTGTGGTGACGGCCCCGGTGCGGTGCGGGTTCGTCGGTGAGCGGCCGGGCGGCGCTGCGCTCGGACTGGCGCAGCAGCACCCGGCAGACGGCGGTGACGGCCGCCAGGCCGAGGGCCGTACCCGTGGCGCCGGCGAGGGAGGTGCCGTACACGAGAAGGACGACGGGGACGAGTACACAGCTGAAGGCCGCCCAGCGGACCACGTCGGTCGCGGTGTCCTGGGAGTGGGGGGCCTCGGGGGTGGGACGTGGGCCGGACATTGCGTGCTCCCGGGGTTTGGTCGGTCGCCGGGTTCAACGCGTGTTCGAGGTGTCGGTCACTGTACGTGCTGACCCGGCCCCGCGCAGGCCGGGTAAGTGAATGCTGTGCAAACCGCCTGTACGGCGCAGCAACCATTGCGTTACGGGCGTGGCCTCGTGCATGCTCCCTGGAACCCCCGCGGAGGTTGCGCGGGATCTGGGCTTAAGGAGGCGTGCCGCCGTACCCTTGGGGGTATGGGGTTGGGAAGATGATTCCCGGACACAGCTCCGCCGCACACTGTCGTCCCTCCCAAAAGGATCACAACGCCGAGACAGCCATGGCCGGTCACGAATTCTTCGAACCCGCGGACCGCAAGCGGCCGGTCGCCGATCACACGGCGGCCGATCCCCTGGCGGCGGAAGAGTCACGCCATTCCTGCGATCCCGCTTTCAAGCACGGCGTCGTCGTCGGCTTCGACGGCTCCACCTCGAGTGAGCGCGCCCTCGCGTACGCCATCGGCATGGCCCATCGCTCCGGGTCGGGCCTGATCATCGTCCATGTGGCCAACCGGCTGCCCACCACCGTGTGGGCCGGCTGCGAGCCACCCGTCTTCGTCGACGTCCCGGACCATCGCACCGAGGTGCTCGGGCTGGAGCTCGCCTGCGCGGACTATCTCGCCGAGGTGCCCTGGATCCTCGTCGAGCGCGGCGGCGACATCTGCCATGAACTCGAAGAGGTCGGGCGGGAGTACGAGGCGGACGCGATCGTCGTCGGGTCCACGCAGGGCATCGTCGGACGGCTCTTCGGGTCTGTCGCCGGGAGGCTCGCCAAGCGGGCGAAGCGGCCCGTCGTTGTCATTCCGTAACGTGCCGTTGTCCCAGGTGAGATGTGGAGTTGGCGCGGCCGGACCCCCTTTGTGCAGAGCGTAAAACTACTCGTGCGTAGAGGTGTTTGTGCCCTTGTGAAGGGCATATATCGGTCACCGCACAACTGCACATGCATGAAGGGAGCCCGCCGTGGACAACGACGTCTCTGCGGGAAGCGGAATCACTACCGTGGTCGGCCGACTCGCCCTGGGAATCACCCTGTTGGCCTTCGGGCTGGGGTACACCGACGTGATCGACGGTGTGTCGGCTGCTGATGCCGTATCAATCGCCCAGTATGTGGGCGGTGTTGCCCTCTTCGTCGCCGGCCTCATGGCCTTCCGGGACAGGGACTCCGTCGGTGGTACGGCGTTCTCGGCGCTCGGTGCGCTCTGGTTCACCTGGGCCGTCTCTGCTGACGCCCAAGTCTCCGCCAACGCGGCCGGGTTGTTCCTGCTGCTGTTCGCCCTTGTGGCGCTGACGCTCACCCTCGCGGGTGGGGATCAGCTCGGTCAGGGGATGTACGGGTTGTTCTTCGTCGCCCTGGTGCTCATGGCTGTCGCCAACTTCGCCGACAATGACGGGCTCACCAAGGTGGGTGGGTGGTTCGCTGTCGCGGCCGGTGCGGTGGCTTGGTATGCGGCGACTGCTGCGCTGGCTCACTGGCCGACGGCGCTGCGAGGGCGTGCTGCCGGTCGGGGCGTGACGGCCCACGGCTGAAATGGCAGCCGACGTCGGGGTATTGGGCGGCCCCGGCGATCTGACGGACCCCCCGTGCGTTGGTGGCAGCACGTGGGGGTCCGTTCTGTTGTTTGGCCTCTGCGGGTGTGTGGGGGCTTGTCGCGCCCACGCGGCGGAGCCGCAAATTGATACAGCCCCGCGCCCCTAAATGCCTTTACTCGACCGTTACTGACTTGGCGAGGTTCCTGGGCTTGTCGATGTCCCTGCCCAGTGCCAATGCCGTGTGGTACGCCAGGAGTTGGAGAGGGATACCCATCAGGATCGGGTCCAGTTCGTCCTCGTTCTTCGGGACTACGATCGTCTGGTCGGCCTTCTCCTGGTGCTGGTGGGCCACGGTGAGGATCTTGCCGCTGCGGGCCTTGATCTCCTCCATGGCGGCACGGTTCTTCTCCAGGAGGTCGTCGTCGGGGACGATGGCGACCGTGGGGAGGGCGGGCTCGATCAGGGCGAGGGGGCCGTGCTTCAGCTCTGAGGCGGGGTAGGCCTCCGCGTGGATGTAGGAGACCTCCTTGAGCTTCAGGGAGGCCTCGCGGGCGACCGGGTAGCCGCGGACGCGGCCGATGAAGAGCATCGAGCGGGCCTCGGCGTACTGCTGGGCCAGCTTCTCGATCTCGCCCTCGTGCTCCATGATCTCGCCGATCTGGGCGGGGAGCTTGCGCAGGCCCTCGATGATGCGCTTGCCGTCGCGGACCGAGAGGTCGCGGGTGCGGCCCAGGTGCAGGGCGAGGAGCGCGAAGGCGACCGTCGTGTTCGTGAAGCACTTCGTCGAGACCACGCAGACCTCGGGGCCGGCGTGCACGTAGATGCCGCCGTCCGCCTCGCGGGCGATCGCCGAGCCGACGACGTTCACCACGCCCAGCACCCGTGCGCCCTTGCGCTTCAGCTCCTGGACGGCGGCCAGGACGTCGTACGTCTCACCGGACTGGGAGACCGCGATGTACAGGGTGTCGGGGTCGACGACCGCGTTGCGGTAGCGGAATTCGGAGGCGGGCTCGGCGTCCGCGGGGATGCGGGCCAGCTCCTCGATCATCTGGGCGCCGATCATGCCGGCGTGGTACGAGGTGCCGCAGCCGAGGATCTTGACGCGGCGGATCTGGCGGGCCTCGCGGGCGTCCAGGTTCAGGCCGCCGAGGTGCACGGTGGAGAAGCGGTCGTCGATGCGGCCGCGCAGGACGCGGTCCACGGCGTCGGCCTGCTCGTGGATCTCCTTGTGCATGTAGGTGTCGTGGCCGCCCATGTCGTAGGAGGCCGCTTCCCATTCGACGGTGGTGGGCTCCGCCGTCGTACGCGTGCCCTCCGTCGTGTACGTGCGGAAGTCGTCGGCCTTGAGGGTGGCCATCTCGCCGTCGTCCAGCGTCACTATCTGCCGGGTGTGGGTGACCAGGGCCGCGATGTCCGACGCGACGAACATCTCCTTCTCGCCGATGCCGAGGACGACCGGGGAGCCGTTGCGGGCGACGACGATGCGGTCGGGGAAGTCGGCGTGCAGGACGGCGATGCCGTAGGTGCCCTCGATGACGCGGAGGGTGTCGCGGACCTTGTCCTCGAGCTTCTCCGCCTGCGAGCGGGCGATCAGGTGGACCAGGACCTCGGTGTCGGTCTCGGAGAGGAACTCGACGCCGTCGGCCTCCAGTTTGCGGCGCAGGTCGGAGGCGTTGTCGATGATGCCGTTGTGGACGACGGCGACCTTGCCCTCGGCGTCGAGGTGCGGGTGGGCGTTGACGTCGGAGGGGGCGCCGTGGGTGGCCCAGCGGGTGTGGGCGATGCCGGTGGTGCCCTTGAAGCGGGCCGGCACCTTGGCTTCCAGATCGCGGACCCGGCCCTTTGCCTTGACCATCTTCAGGCCTGAGGACTTGGGGGTGGTCACGACGATGCCGGCCGAGTCGTAGCCGCGGTACTCCAGACGCTGGAGTCCCTCCAGGAGCAGAGGGGCGACGTCACGCTTGCCGATGTATCCGACAATTCCGCACATGTAGAGGTATTCCTAGCCGTAGACGATGCGGCGCAGCTGCCGGAGGGTGAGCTCCGGGGGTGCGACCGCCCTGTATGTGAGGTCCGCCTCGATCCGTTCGAAGATCTCCGCGTTCACCAGGCCGTGGGCCTGCAGCTCACGGTGGCGGCGACGGACGTAGTCCTCGGTCGTCTCGTCGAAGTAGGCGAGCACGTCCTGGATCACGCGCAGCGCCTCGCCCCGGCTGAGGGGCGTGGAGCGCGTCAGATGATCTACGAGTTCGTCGTGCACCCGGTAGATCCTGGGGTACCGGCGGCGCTTTCGCAAGAATCCTGCCCGATATCGGGCATTGACCTGTTGGAATTCTTTGGGAGAACGCTGAAACTGTCATGAGCAGCTGTTCGTGAGCTGTCCATCCGGGAGCACTCGGCTCGTTGCCCAAGGGGACGAGTTTCAGTCGCCATGGACATTCCTCGCATGGGAGTACCGGAGCGGCTGGCCGAGCGCATGAGCATGGCCGAGCAGCACGCATACCTGCGCACGCGTTTCTCGCGGCGCACGATGATCAGAGGCGGCGCCGTCACGCTCGGCGCCGTCGCGGGTGGCGCGTTCGTACCGGGTGCCACCGCCCAGGCCGCGGTGCCGACGCAGCGGACGAGCACCGAGACCGTCGACGGCGCGCTCGTCGCCCCCTTCGGCCGCCACCTGGCCTACGGCAACGACGCACGCACCGAGATGACCGTCTCCTGGCAGGTCCCGGTCGCCGTCAAGAAGCCGTTCATCCGCATCGGCGCCCGCCCCTGGGACCTCTCCCGCAAGATCGACGCCGAGGTGCGCACCCTCTACACCCCGGCCGGAGTCGGCGTCAGCGCCGATCACACCCAGTACTACGTGCACGCCAAGCTGACCCGTCTGCGCCCCGGCAGGACGTACTACTACGGCGTCGGCCACGACGGCTTCGACCCGGCCGAGCCGCATCTCACCGGCACCCTGGGCACCTTCACCACCGCGCCCGACCACAAGAAGCCGTTCACCTTCACCGCCTTCGGCGACCAGGGCGTCAGCTACCACGGCCTCGCCAACGACAGCCTGATCCTCGGCCAGGACCCGGTCTTCCATCTGCACGCCGGCGACATCGCCTACGCCGACCCGGCCGGCGCGGGCAAGAGTGCCGACACCGGCTTCGACTCGCGAGTGTGGGACCAGTTCCTCGCCCAGACCGAGTCGGTCGCCAAGTCCGTGCCGTGGATGGTGAGTTACGGCAACCACGACATGGAGGCCTGGTACTCGCCCAACGGCTACGGCGGCGAGGAGGCCCGCTTCACCCTCCCCGACAACGGGCCCGACAAGGCGAATCTGCCGGGCGTGTACTCCTTCGTCTACGGCAACACCGCGATCATCTCGCTCGACCCGAACGACGTGTCGTTCGAGATCCCCGCCAACCTCGGCATCTCCGGCGGCACCCAGACCACGTGGTTCGAGGCGCAGCTGAAGAAGTACCGGGCCGCGCACGACATCGACTTCATCGTCGTGTTCTTCCACCATTGCGCCTACTGCACGTCCACCTCGCACGCCTCGGAGGGAGGCGTGCGCCAGGAGTGGGTGCCGCTGTTCGAGAAGTACACGGTGGACCTGGTCATCAACGGCCACAACCACCAGTACGAGCGCACCGACGTCATCAAGGGGAACAAGGTCGCCAAGAAGCTCGCCATCGGCGACACGGCCTACCCCGAGACCGAGGGCGTCGTCTATGTGACGGCCGGCGCGGCGGGCCGCAGCCTGTACGCGTTCAGCGCGCCGGACTCCTACGAGGGGCACCCGCACGAGGTCGACTCCGTGGCCTCGTTCGTCAACACCAAGGACGGCAAGGTCGATGAGACCGTCGCCTGGTCCCGGGTGCGCTACCTCAACTACTCCTTCCTGCGCGTGGACGTCGAGCCCGCCCCGCGCGGCCACTACGCCAGGCTCAACGTGTCCGGCATCGCCGAGACCGGTGACCGGATCGACCACTTCACGGTGGCGCGCAGGGCGAAGTAACTCCCCTCGGGTTACATCCGCTTGAGGATCGCCTGCTTGGCCACGGTGAACTCCTCGTCCGTCAGCACGCCCGACCGGTGCAGCTCGCCGAGTTCGCGCAGCCGGCGCAGGAGGGCGTCATGGTCGTCCTCGGCGGAGGCCACCGGAGGAGAAGGCACTTCCGGTCGTGCGTCATGTACGTCGATGGCGGCGGCCTGGGCCGGATGCGGAAGTCTGGCCTGGACCGCCGCCGCGACCAGGGCCATCAGCGGGTCCTTCTTGAAGCCCCACAGCTCGACGGAGTTGGGGTCGTACTTGGGCGGGGCCTTGGTGGGGGCGTTCTTCACGGTGAAGCGGAGATAGCCGTTCTCCAGGCCGGCCGCCGGGTGCCATTCGACGGCGGTCAGGTCGGACAGGGTGAGCGTGCGGGTGCCGGCGGCGGCCTTGGCGTCCTCGGTCTTCCAGTTCCACTCCAGGCGGATGCGCTCGCCGTCGAAACTCGCGGTGCCGTCGCCCGCGGAGACCGACAGCGGGACCGCCGGGCCCGGCAGCAGATATTCGGAGACGGGGTCGGACGGCACCTCGTCCAGGAGCAGGGCGTTGCGGACCTCGTCCGTGAAGTACTCGGCGACGCCGTAGCGGTCGGAGTCGACGATCAGCTGATAGGGGTCGTGGGGTTCGGCCAGCCGTCCGCCGGTGGCGTGCAGCAGCGGGTCGGCGCCGTCGCGCAGCCGGAGCCTGAGCCGCCCGGTCTTCCTGCCCTGCTCGAAGGAGATGCCCGCCAACGCTCCCAGGGGGACGACCAGTTCACCCAGGGTCTTGCGGAGCAGGCTGACGTTCTTGTCCCGTCCTGGGGTCAGTCGCAGGGCGTCGCCGTCGAAGGCCCAGGTGCCGTCCTTCTGGATGATTTCCGCCATGAGAGGGATTGTTTCATCGCTTCTGCGAGAGAGTGGTCTCTACCAATCCTGACGGTCATCCTGAGGGCAATCCTGAAGGGAGCGCATGTGAGACGGCACCACAGAACGACTCCCCGTATGTTCCGGCTCCTCGGTTCGCTGCTGCTGGTGACGGCGGCCGGAGCCTTCGCGGTCGGCGCGGCACCGGTCCCGCGGGCCGCCGCGACGCCGCTGGACCGGGTGATCCCGGCCCCCGCCTCGGTCGACGCGGGCGGATCGCCGTACCGCATCACCGACGCCACCCGCATCCGTGTCGACGGCTCGCGCGAGGCGCGCAGGGTCGGCGAATATCTGGCGGACGTCCTGCGTCCCTCGACCGGTTATCGACTGCCGGTCACGACGTACGGCTCCGGAGGCATCCAACTCCGGCTCGGCAAGGGCTCCTTCGGTGCGGAGGGCTACCGCCTGGACAGCGGGCGCAAGGGCGTCACCATCACGGCGGCTGGGCCCTCCGGGCTCTTCCACGGCGTCCAGACCCTGCGGCAGCTCCTTCCCGCCGCCGTCGAGAAGGACTCCGTGCAGCCCGGGCCGTGGCTGATCGCGGGCGGCACGATCAAGGACACCCCGCGGTACGGCTGGCGCGGCGCGATGCTCGATGTCTCCCGGCACTTCTTCACCGTCGACCAGGTCAAGCGCTACATCGACCAGCTCGCCCTGTACAAGATCAACAAGCTGCATCTGCACCTCAGCGACGACCAGGGCTGGCGCATCGCCATCGACTCCTGGCCGCGGCTGGCGACGTACGGCGGTTCCACGCAGGTCGGCGGTGGCCCCGGTGGCTACTACACCAAGGCCGACTACAAGGAGATCGTCCGGTACGCGGGCTCCCGCCATCTGGAGGTCGTCCCCGAGATAGACATGCCCGGCCACACGAACGCCGCACTGGCCTCGTACGCCGAGCTGAACTGCGACGGTGTGGCTCCGCCGCTCTACACCGGCACGGAGGTCGGCTTCAGCTCGCTGTGCGTGGACAAGGAGATCACGTACGACTTCGTGGACGACGTGGTGCGGGAGCTGGCGGCGCTGACGCCGGGGCGGTATCTGCACATCGGTGGGGATGAGGCGCACTCCACCAGCCATGAGGACTACGTGAAGTTCATGGATCGGGTGCAGCCGATCGTCGCGAAGTACGGGAAGACCGTGGTGGGTTGGCATCAGCTGACAGGGGCCACTCCGGCGAAGGGGGCGCTTGCGCAGTACTGGGGGCTCGACTCCACCAGTGCGGAGGAGAAGGCGCAGGTCGCTGCGGCGGCGCGGAACGGGACGGGGCTGATTCTGTCGCCGGCCGACCGGATCTACCTCGACATGAAGTACGACGCGAATACTCCGCTGGGGTTGGCGTGGGCGGGGTACGTCGAGGTGCGGCGGTCGTATGACTGGGATCCCGGTGACTACCTTGCGGGGGTGCCTGCGGCGGCTGTTCGGGGTGTCGAGGCGCCGTTGTGGAGCGAGACGATCACCAAGTCCGCGGATATCGAGTACATGGCGTTTCCGCGGTTGGCGGGGGTGGCTGAGTTGGGGTGGTCGCCGGCCTCGACGCATGACTGGGATGGGTACAAGGTGCGGCTTGCTGCGCAGGGGGCGCGGTGGGATGCGATGGGGATTGGGTACTACCGGTCTCCGCAGGTTCCGTGGGGATCGGTGTCGTGATTCGTCTGCGGGGCGGTGGGGGCTGGTCGCGCAGTTCCCCGCGCCCCTAGGGAAATTGCGCTGACGGGCACCCCGGAGGACCGTACTCCGGGGTGCCCGTCGGTCTGTGGGCGCCTATAGCCCCGCGATGGGGTTCTTCAGGTTGCCGATCAGCTGGAGTGCGCCCGCCGGGTCCGTCAGGTCCACCATCTGCTTGTTGTTGCGGAGTTGGAGGCGGTTGAGGCAGGAGAGGGCGAACTCGGGGGCGAACATGTCGTACTGCTTGAACTTGTCGGCGAGTTCGGGCACCGAGTGCTGGTAGTCGCGGGTGACTTCGGCGACCGTGCGCCAGAAGGCGTCCTCGTCCAGGATTTCCTCGGCCGCCAGGTTCGCGGCGAGGAAGCGGAAGAAGCAGTCGAAGACGTCCGTGAAGATGGAGAGGAGCTTCTTCTCCTCCGGGACCTCCACGCGGAGCCGTTCGACCGTCGGCGGCAGGACCGCCTCCGGGTCCATGACGGCGATCTCCTCGGCGATGTCCTTGTAGATCGCGCGTTCCACTACGCCGTCCTTCAGGACGAGGATGACGTTCTCGCCGTGGGGCATGAACACCAGGTCGTAGGCGTAGAAGCTGTGGAGGAGCGGGGTGAAGTACGCCCGCAGGTAGCGGCGCAGCCACTCCGTCGGGGTCAGGCCGGACTGGGCGATCAGGGCGCCCGCGAAGGACGCGCCCTCGTGGTCGACGTGGACGAGGGAGGCCATGGTGGCCAGCGACTCGCCGTCCTGGAGGGATGCGACCGGGCTCTCGCGCCACAGGGCCGCGAGCATCTTGCGGTACGGCGAGTAGCGGTCCGTCGCCTTCTCGTACTCCAGGTGCCGGTAGCCGACGGCGGCGCGCTCGCGGATGATCGACAGGCCGGTGGACTTGAGGACCGGGTCGTTGTCGATGAGCTGGGCGAGCCAGTCGTTGATGGCGGGGGTGGCCTCCATGTAGGCGGCCGAGAGTCCGCGCATGAAGCCCATGTTGAGGACCGAGAGCGCTGTTTTGACGTAGTGCTTCTCGGGGGTGGTGCTGTTGAAGAAGGTGCGGATCGATTGTTGGGCCAGGTATTCGTCGTCGCCCTCGCCGAGGCAGACCAGGTGCTTCTGGGCGACTTCGGCGGCGAAGGTCACCGTCAGCTTGTTCCACCACTGCCAGGGGTGGACGGGGATGAGGAGATAGTCGGCGGGGTCGAGGTGCTGGTCGCGCAGGACGTCGTAGAAGCGCTCCACGGTCTCCTCGCCCAGTTCCTGCCGTACGAAGGACTCGTACTCGATGCCGACACCGGCCGTGAACGCGGCGCGCGAGCGGTGGGCCGCGAGCCAGACCAGGCGGACCGGGCTCGCGGTCTCGGGGGCGTACGAGTGGTACTCGTGGATGCCGAAGCCGAGTCGGCCGTTGTTGGCGACGAAGCAGGGGTGGCCCTCGGTCATGCCGGTCTCGATGGCCTGGAAGCCGCTCTTCGCCAGCTCGGCGGAGGTCGTCTGCGGCTTGGTGAGCTTGTAGCAGGTGCCGGAGAGGGTGGAGGAGATCTCCTCCAGGTAGACCGGCAGGACCTCGTCGCTCAGACCGAGTGACTTCTTCAGCTCGATGAAGAAGTCGAGGGCGGCGAGGGGGAGTTCGGCGCCGTCGCGGCGGCGGGAGATGGAGTCGGCGTCCACCTGCCAGTGGTCGAGGGCGCGGACCACTGCCGAGAAGGTGTACCGGGTCAGGCCGTCGTCACTGCGTACGACGTACCGGTCACCGTCCTTCTCGGGGGTGATCAGCCGCTCGTGCGCGAACTCGGCGAGTGCCTTGCGGATGAGGAGGCGGTTGGCCCGCTCCCAGCGCTCGGGGGAGAGGTGGGCCGTGGCGTCGGCGAGGGTCATCCGTGCACCGCCTTCTCGAAGTGGTCGCGCGTGCAGAAACTCAGCAACGCCTTCTTCTCCGGCTTCTGTATCTCCCGCTCGGGTATGAACCCGACGGCTTCGTTCAGGGCGTGGACGGCCTTGTTGGCGCTGTCCGGCTCGACGACGACGCGGGCGGTGCGCGGGTCCTCGAAGAGGTGGGCCATCACGGCGGTGATGACGGCCTTGGTGAAGCCGTGCACGGGCCGGTCGGTGGCCGGCACCAGGAAGTGCATGCCGACGTCGCCGGGCTGCGGGTCGTACAGGCCGACCAGTTCACGGTGCGCGGGGTCGTAGTACTCCATGAGGAAGGCGGGTTCGCCGCCTTGCAGCCCGAGCAGGGCGTGATGGTGCTCGTCGGCCGCGATCTCCATGTAGGCGCGCTCGACGTCCTGCAACTTCGCGTCCTGCATCATCCAGTAGGCCGCCTTGGGGTGGGTGACCCAGGTGTGCAGCAGCTCGGCGTCGTTCAGGGGGTCGAGCGGGCGGAAGGTGAAGGTCATGGGGTTCATACGGCGAACTCCTGGAACGCGATGGTCTTCTCGACCGGGTAGTACTCGCTGCCGAGCAGCTCACGGATGATGTAGCTGTTGCGGTACGCGCCCATGCCCAGGTCGGGGCTGGTGATGCTGTGGGTGTGGACGCCGGCGTTCTGCAGGAAGACGCCCCGGCCGGTCGTGTCGATCGAGTAGTTGCGGGCGACGTCGAAGTTGCCCTGCGCGTCGTAGACCAGCCGGTCGCGCACGGGCTTCAGGAACTCCGGCTCGGCGTAGTGGTAGCCGGTGGCCAGGACCAGGCCCTGGGACGCGATCTCGTACTCCTTCTCCTGCTCCTCCTGGCGGAAGGAGAGGGTGTACGTGCCGTTCTCGTACCGCGCGCTGTTCAGCGAGGAGTTGGTGAGCAGGCGCGTGGGCACCGGGCCGCCGAGGTTCTTCTGGTACAGCAGATCGAAGATCTCGTTGATCAGGTCGCCGTCGATGCCCTTGAACAGGCCCTTCTGCTGGGCCGTGAGGCGGTAGCGGGTGGCCTCGGGGAGCTCACGGAAGTAGTCGATGTACTCCGGCGACGTCATCTCCAGCGTGAGCTTGGTGTACTCCAGCGGGAAGAAACGCGGGGAGCGGGTCACCCAGTTCAGCCGGTAGCCGTGGACGTCGATCTCGCTGAGGAGGTCGTAGTAGATCTCCGCGGCGGACTGGCCGGAGCCGACGAGCGTGATCGACTCCTTCTTCTGCAGCTCCGCCTTGTTCTGCATGTAGCGGGAGTTGTGGAAGAAGTCGCCGTCCAGGCCGCGCACCGCCTCGGGGTAGTACGGCGAGGTGCCGGTGCCGAGGACCAGGTGGCGGGCGCGGAAGGTGTCGCCGGCCGCTGTCTTTACGACGTAAAGACCGTCCTCGTACGTCACTTCCGTCACCGTCGTGCTGAAGCGCACGCTGCTGAGCTTGTTCGCGGCCCAGCGGCAGTAGTCGTCGTACTCGACGCGCAGGGGGTAGAAGTTCTCGCGGATGTAGAACGAGTACAACCGCCCTTGCTCTTTGAGGTAGTTCAGGAAGGAGTACGGCGACGTCGGGTCGGCGAGGGTGACCAGGTCCGACATGAACGGGGTCTGGAGGTGGGCGCCGTCCAGGAACATGCCCGCGTGCCACTCGAAGCTCGGCTTCGACTCCAGGAAGATCCCGTCGAGGTCGTCGATGGGCTCCGTCAGACAGGCCAGGCCGAGGTTGAAGGGGCCGAGGCCTATCCCGACGAAGTCGAGGGTCTTTTCAGAGGCTTCAGGAAGCGCGGACAACGGTCTCTCCCAGGTACTGCTCGGCGTGGCCGGCGATCAGATCGAGGACGGCGGCGATGTCGGCCGCCTGCGTCTCGGGGTTGAGCAGGGTGAACTTCAGGTAGTGGCGGCCGCCGACCTTGGTGCCCGCGACCACCGCGTCACCGGAGGCGAACAGGGCCTTGCGGGCGTACAGATTGGCCCGGTCGATCTCGGCGGGGTCGGTGACGGCGGCCGGGATGTAGCGGAAGACGAGGGTGGAGAGCGACGGCTCCACGACCACGTCGAAGCGCGGGTCGGCGGCGAGCAGCTGCCAGCCCTCGACGGCCAGGTCGCAGACCTCGTCGAAGAGCTGGCCGATGCCGTCGGCGCCCATCGTCCGCAGTGTCATCCACAGCTTGAGCGCGTCGAAGCGGCGGGTGGTCTGCAGGGACTTGTCGACCTGGTTGGGTATGCGCTCCTGCACCATCCGGCGCGGGTTGAGGTACTCCGCGTGGTAGGTGGCGTGCCGCAGCGTGGCGGCGTCGCGGACCAGCACGGCCGATGAACTCACCGGCTGGAAGAAGGACTTGTGGTAGTCGACGGTGACGGAGTCGGCGCGCTCGATGCCGTCGATGCGGTCGCGGTACTTGATCGACGCGAGGAGTCCACAGCCGTAGGCGGCGTCGACGTGCATCCAGGTGTCGTACTGCTCGCACAGCTCGGCGATCTCGGGCAGCGGGTCGATGGAGCCGAAGTCGGTGGTGCCGGCGGTGGCGACGACGGCCATGGGGACCAGGCTGTCCTTCTTGCAGCGCTCCAGCTCATGGGCGAGCGCGACGGTCTGCAGGCGCTTGTCGTGGTCGACGGGGATCGAGACGACGGAGTCGGGGCTCAGGCCGAGCAGCTTCGCGGACTTCTTCACGCTGAAGTGGCTGACCTCGGAGGCGAAGATGCGCAGTTTGGCGAAGGAGTCGGTCTTCGCCTCCTCACGGGCCAGTAGCAGCGCCTGGAGGTTGGACTGGGTGCCGCCGGAGGTGAACACCCCGTCGGCGGCCGGGCCGAGGCCGATACGGGCGGTGGTCCAGTCGATGAGCTTGCGCTCGATGAGGGTGCCGCCTGCCGACTGGTCCCAGGTGTCCAAGGAGGAGTTGACGGCGGAGAGGACCGCCTCGCCGAGCACGGCCGGGATGACGACCGGGCAGTTGAGGTGGGCGAGGTAGCGGGGGTGGTGGAAGTAGATCGCGTCCCGGAGGTAGACGTCCTCCAGTTCGTCGAGGACCGCGGCGGTGTCGTGCAGCGGCCGGTCGAGGTCGATCGCGTCGATACGGGGGGCGAGGGCGTCGACCGTGACGCCGGTGAACGGACGGTCGGTGGTGGCGAGTTTGGCCGCCACCCGCTCGATTCCTTCGGTCACGGAGCGGCGGTACCGCTCCGCGGTCGTGTCATTGAGCAGGTGCGAGCGCATGTGGGGGTCCTCCGGTGGGGACGATCCGTGGCGGGTCGAGAAGAAGTGGAGTCTGAGCTTCAACTTAGGTAAGCCTAACCTAACTTCACCGAATGTAACGCATGAGAAACCCACCCCCACCCGTGACAGTGGTCACTCCTGTCGCTGTCTCACTACTCGCCGCGCTCGCGCAGCTGCTCCTCGGTCAGCCCCTGCCGCCAGTAGCCCACGAACGTGACCCGGCGACGGTCGATCCCGCGCTCGCCCACAAAATGCCGGCGCAGCTGCTTCACGCAGCCGGACTCACCCGCGATCCAGACGTACGGCCGCTCTGCGGGCGGGAGTTGGTCGGCCCGTACGGCGTCGAGGGCCATGGGGGACCCCTCGGCGCGTACGAGCCACGTGATGTCGGCGTCCGCCTCCGTCACCAGGTCCTGGATGTCACCGGCATGGTGCACCTCCAGCCAGACCCGGGCACGGGTGCCGGCCGGCAGCGACTCGACGATGGCGGAGACGGCCGGTACGGCGGTCTCGTCGCCCCAGATCACCACCAGATCGGTGTCGGCAGGCGGCCGGAAGCGAATGGCCCGGTTGTCGGCGACGGCCGGCCCGAGCAACAGCACCCGGTCCCCGGCACACGCCCGCGAGGCCCACCGCGACGCCGGCCCGGCGGGCACCGCGGCGCCCGGCTCGACCCCGTGCAGCACAAAGTCGATGTCGATCTCATCGGGCTCCCGCCGCAACGCCCGCAACGTGTACGACCGCATCACGGCCCGCACATCATCCGGCAGTTCCCGCCACCCCTGCCACCAGCCGTCCCCGAGCTCGATGGGCACGGCGGGTTCGGTCTGCCCCGGATGCGGCAGGAACAGCGACAGCGACTGGTCACGCCCGTTGGAGTGGAAGTCCCGCAACTCGTCCCCGGCAAAGGTGACCCGGACCAGAGACGGCCCGAGCCGCAGAGTCCGTACGACATGCAGAGAGAAGAACCGGAACGGGGCGGCGACGGCGGTAGACATGGGTAACTCCTGAATCGGCGTCAGGGGAACTAACCCAGGGGCGCGGGGAACTGCGCGACCAGCCACATCCGGCCCGCAGTCGCCCCGCAAAGCTCAACCACCCCTGATCAGCTGACCTTCTTCGCCTTCTCAAGAGCCTCCGCAAGGTTCTCAAGAAGCGGCGTGCACTTGTCGTAAGACAGAATCGGCTCCGGCGACCGAGCGATGACCTGCCCAGCCTTGACCGCCGGCAACTGCTTCCACGTGCCCTCAGTGATGTCAGCCGGCTGAATCGTCGAAGACCGGTCATCCATCATGATGACGTCCGCCCCGTACTTGTCGACGTTCTCCCAGCTGAGGCTCTCGAACCAGCCGCCGGTCGCTTCCTTCGCCTTCTCCGGGGGCTCGACGAAGTTCACGCCGAGAGCCTTGAAGTACTCCAGGTCGATGGAGAGGTTGGTACCGGAGACGTAGAACAGCTCCGTGCTCGCGGAACCGGCCAGCACCTTGATGTCGGGCTTGGCCTTGGCGGCCGCGCGCAGCCGGGCGGCCGCGTCCTCGAACTTCTTCTTGGACTGGACGACCTTGTCGGCCTTCATGTCGGCGCCGAGCGACTCGGCCAGCGCCCACATGCGGCCGAGCGGCGCGGTCAGCTGGCGGTCGTAGACGGAGATCGCGGCGCTCGGCGCGAGCTTGGCGATCTTGTCCTTGGACGCCTCGGGGACGTACCAGAGGGTGCCGGCGCTGTCGAAGGTCGTGGAGATGAGGACGTCGGGCTGGAAGGCGGCGTACTGCTCGACGTTGAACGCGTCCCAGACATTGCCGAAGATCGTCAGCTTGCTGACGTCCATGTCGCCGGCCTGCACATCCGCCTTGCCGGACTTGGTCTTGGTCGGGCCGAAGACGCCCTTGACCTCGATGCCGTAGTCGTAGAGGGCGGCGGCGACACCGGTGAAGGCGACGATCTTCGTGGGGACTTCGTCCAGCTTCACGGTCGTACCGCGGTCGTCCTTGAACGACCAGGGGCCGGTAGCCTTCGCGGAGGCCGTCGACTCAGAGCCACCGCTCTTCGCGTCGTCGTCTCCGCAGGCTGCGAGCGCGGCACCGAGGCCGAGGGCGCCACCGGCGGCGAGTATGCCACGGCGGGTGAAGTGGGTGGCTCTGGCGTTGGACATGGTGTGACTGCTTTCGAACGGGGCGAAGCGCCCGCCGGACAAGTTCGAACGTAGGTTAGCCTAACCTCACCACTTGTCCAGGGGTGGGCCGCCCCCCGGTCCGAAGCCTGTGCGCACCCTGTGACCTGCGGTTTCAGCTTGTCAGCCCCAACTCCCTTGCGATCAGCATCCGTTGGACCTCACTGGTGCCCTCACCGATCTCCAGGATCTTCGAGTCGCGCCACATGCGTGCCACCGGGTATTCGTTCATGAAGCCGTAGCCGCCGTGGATCTGGGTCGCCTCGCGGGCGTTGTCCACCGCGATCGTCGACGAGTAGAGCTTGGCCAGGGCCGCCTCCTTCTTGAAGGGTTCCCCGGCGACCAGGCGGGAGGCCGCGTCACGCCAGGCCAGGCGGGAGGTGTGGGCCTTCATCTCCATGTCGGCGAGCTTGAACTGGATCGCCTGGTTGGCGCCGATCGGGCGGCCGAAGGCGTGGCGCTCCTTCGCGTACTTCAGGGACTCGTCCACGCAGCCCTGAGCCAGGCCGGTGGCGAGGGCCGCGATGGCGATACGGCCCTCGTCGAGGATGTGCAGGAACTGGGCGTATCCGCGGCCCTGTTCGCCCAGCAGGTTCGCGGCCGGGACCCGGACGTCGGAGAAGGACAGCTCACGGGTGTCGGAGGCGTTCCAGCCGACCTTCGAGTAGGGCGGGGCGACCGTGAAGCCCGGGGTTCCCGACGGGACGATGATCGCGGAGATCAGGGGCCTGCCGTCCGGCTTGCGGCCCGTCACCGCCGTGACCGTCACCAGACCCGTGATGTCCGTACCGGAGTTGGTGATGAAGCACTTCGTGCCGTTGATCACCCACTCGTTCGTCTCGGCGTCCAGCCGGGCCGTCGTCCGCGTCGCGCCCGCGTCGCTGCCGCCGTCCGGCTCGGTCAGGCCGAAGGCGCCGAGGATCTCGCCGGTGCAGAGGCGGGGGAGCCACTCGCGCTTCTGCTCCTCGGTGCCGAAGAGGTGGATCGGCATCGCGCCGAGCGAGACGCCGGCCTCCAGGGTGATGGCCACCGAGGAGTCCACGCGGGCGAGTTCCTCCAGGGCGATGCCCAGCGCCAGATAGTCGCCGCCCATACCGCCGTACTCCTCCGGGAACGGCAGCCCGAACAGGCCCATGCGGCCCATCTCGCGGACGATCTCGTACGGGAATTCATGGTGCTCGTAGAACTCGCCGATCTTGGGGGCGACCACGTCGTGTGCGAACTGCTCGACCGTACGCCGGAGTTCTTCGAGTTCGGGGGACAGGCGGTGGTCCATGGCAGATCACTGCTCCTTGTGGGGCTGTGGTGTTGTACCGAGTGCGCGAACGGCGCGGGACGGGCTGGGTCGGCCCAGGTGGGCGGCCATCCAGACGCTGGTGGCGACGAGACGGCCGAGGTCTACTCCGGTGTCGATGCCGAGTCCTTGCAGCATCCACACGAGGTCTTCGGTGGCGAGATTGCCGGTGGCGGACTTGGCGTACGGGCAGCCGCCGAGGCCGCCCGCCGAGGCGTCGACGGTGGTGACGCCGTGTTGCAGTGCGGCCAGGGTGTTGGCCAGCGCCTGGCCGTACGTGTCGTGGAAGTGCACGCCCAACGCGCTGGTCGGGACGTGCTGTTCCTTTAGTACGCCGAGGAGTTCCAGGACATGGCCCGGGGTCGCCACGCCGATCGTGTCGCCGAGGCTCAACTCGTCGCAGCCCATGTCCAGCAGGGCCTTGGCGACATGCACGACCTGCTGGACCGGGACCGGGCCTTCCCACGGGTCGCCGAAGCACATCGACAGATAGCCGCGTACGTGGACCTGCTCGGCCTTCGCCCGCGCGACCACCGGCTCGAACATGGCCAGCGCCTCGTCGACCGTCCGGTTGAGGTTGGCCTTGGCGAAGGACTCGGTGGCGCTGGCGAAGACGGCGACGCGGGTGGCGCCGAGGGACAGCGCCCGGTCCAGTCCGCGTTCGTTCGGTACGAGCACCGGGAGCGCGACCGGCAGCTCGCTCACGGCGGGGAACAGCTCTTCCGCGTCCGCGAGTTGAGGCACCCACTTGGGGTGGACGAAGCTGGTCGCCTCGATCGTCGTCAGGCCCGAGTCGGCCAGCCGGCGGATGAACTCCGCCTTGATCTCGGTCGGCACGGTCGACTTCTCGTTCTGCAGTCCGTCGCGCGCGCCGACCTCGTGGATCCGCACCCGGGTGGGCAGACCCTGGGCCGGTACGGCCATGGGGAGTCCCTGAACTGTCATTCCTCCGCCTCCTCGTGCGGTGCGACGACCGCCAGTACCTGGTCCATGGCGACCGTCGTGCCCGGCGCCACATCCAGCTCGGCGACCGTGCCGGCGTGCGGGGCGGAGACGACGTGCTCCATCTTCATCGCCTCGACGACCAGCAGACTCTGACCGGCGGCCACCTCGTCACCGACGGCCACCTTCACGACCGTGACCGTCCCCGGCATCGGCGCGGTGAGCGAGTCGGCACCGGAGTACGCGGCCCGGTTGAGCGAGGCCGCGACCGGGTCGTGGTCGCGGACGTGCCAGGCGTCGCCGTCGCGGCCGATCCAGTCGGCGGCTCGGTGGAACGTGTGCCGGACGCCGTCCAGCAGCACCGACACCTCGTCATCGGTGACCGTGTGGGTACCGCGCGGGACGTACTCCACGGCGTCGTGCACCCGGAGGTGGAAGCCGACCGGCTTGGCTGCCCCGCCCAGCCGCCAGCCGCTCGGCACCGAGAACGGGTCGGTCCAGCCGTCGCCGTGCGGCCGCAGCGCTTCCAGGCGTACGGCCGCCGCCGCCTCGTAGACCTCCTCGGGTACGTCGGTGGAGACGAGGTCGGCCACGACCCGTTCGACCAGCCCTGTGTCCAACTCGCCCGCCACGACCGCCGGGTGGGCCAGCAGCCGCCGCAGGAACCCGGCATTCGTCTGCACGCCCAGCGTCACCGTCTCCCCGAGGGCGGCCCGGAGCTTCCTGAGCGCGGTCGCGCGGTCGGGGCCGTACGCGATCACCTTGGACAGCATCGGGTCGTACAGGCTGCCGACCTCGGTGCCCTCGCTGAGCCCGGAGTCGGTGCGGACGCCGTCGCCCTGGGGCTCGCGCAGGTGCAGGACCGTGCCGCCGGACGGGAGGAACCCGCGCGCGGGGTCCTCGGCGCAGACGCGGGCCTCCACCGCGTGCCCGGTCAGCCGGATCTCGTCCTGCGCGAACGGCAGTCGCTCACCCGCCGCCACCCGCAGCTGCCACTCCACCAGGTCCAGGCCCGTGATCAGCTCGGTCACCGGGTGCTCCACCTGGAGGCGGGTGTTCATCTCCATGAAGTAGTACGACGACGGATCGACGCCCGGGACGATGAACTCCACCGTGCCCGCGCCGACGTACCCGCAGGAACGCGCCGCCTGGACCGCCGCCTCGCCCATGGACGCGCGCGTGGCCTCGTCCAGCAGGACGGAAGGCGCCTCCTCGATGATCTTCTGGTGGCGGCGCTGCAACGAGCACTCGCGCTCGCCCAGGTGGATCACATTCCCGTGGGCGTCCGCCAGGACCTGGATCTCGATGTGCCGGGGCCGGTCGATCCACCGCTCGACGAGGAGCGTGTCGTCGCCGAAGGAGGCCGCGGCCTCGCGCCGGGCCGCCGCGATCTCCTCGTCCAGCACGGCCAGGTCCCGCACCAGGCGCATGCCCTTGCCGCCACCGCCGGCGCTGGGCTTGAGCAGCACGGGGGCGCCCAACTCGCGGGCGGCGTCGGTGAGTTCCGGGTCGCGTCCGCCGGGCACCACCGGCACCCCGGCCGCCTGCACCGTCTCCTTCGCGCGGATCTTGTCGCCCATGAGGGAGATCGCCTCGGCGGGCGGCCCGATGAAGGCCAGGCCTGCCTCGGCGCACGCGCGCGCGAACGCGGTGTTCTCGGCGAGGAAGCCGTACCCGGGGTGGACCGCCTGGGCGCCGGTTCGGGCGGCGGCCTCCAGGATGCGCTCCACGGACAGATAGCTCTGTGCCGCCGGGGCGGGACCGATCCGTACCGCCGTGTCGGCCTCCCGGACGTGCCGGGCGTCGGCGTCCGCGTCGGAGAAGACGGCGACCGAGCGGACGCCCAGCGTGCGCAGCGTGCGGATGACCCGGACGGCGATCTCGCCCCGGTTGGCCACAAGCACCGTGTCGAACATGGTCGTAAGGTCCCCTCACATCCGGAAGACGCCGAACTGGGGGTCACCCAGGGGCGCATTGGCGCACGCGGTCAGGGCCAGGCCCAGCACCTGACGGGTCTCCAGCGGGTCGATGACGCCGTCGTCCCAGAGCCGGGCGGTGGCGTAGTAAGCGTTCCCCTGACGCTCGTACTGCGCACGGATCGGCGCCTTGAAGTCCTCTTCCTCGCCCTCGGGCCAGGACTCCCCGCGGGCCTCCAGCTGGTCCCGCTTGACGGTGGCGAGGACGGAGGCGGCCTGCTCGCCGCCCATGACGGAGATCTTGGCGCCGGGCCACATCCACAGGAAGCGGGGGGAGTAGGCCCGGCCGCACATCGAGTAGTTGCCCGCGCCGTACGACCCGCCGACCACGACCGTCAGCTTCGGCACGCGCGTGGTGGCGACCGCCGTCACCATCTTGGCGCCGTGCTTGGCGATGCCCCCGGCCTCGTAGTCCCGGCCGACCATGAACCCGGAGATGTTCTGCAGGAACACCAGCGGGATCCCGCGCTGGTCGCACAGCTCGATGAAGTGGGCGCCCTTCTGGGCGGACTCGGAGAACAGGATGCCGTTGTTGGCGACGATGCCGACCGGGTGGCCGTGGATCCGGGCGAAGCCGGTGACCAGGGTCTGCCCGAACTCGGACTTGAACTCGGAGAAGCGGGAGCCGTCGGCGATACGCGCGATGATCTCGCGGACGTCGTACGGGGTACGGGGGTCGGCGGGCACGGCGCCGTACAGCCCGTACGGGTCGACCTTCGGCTCCGCGGCGGGCACCACATCCCAGGGCAGCGGCCCGCGCGCGGGCAGCGTGGCGACGATGTTGCGCACGATCCGCAGCGCGTGCGCGTCGTCCTCCGCGAGGTGGTCGGTCACGCCGGACACACGCGCGTGGACCTCGCCGCCGCCGAGCTCCTCCGCGGTGACGACCTCGCCGGTGGCGGCCTTCACGAGTGGGGGCCCGCCGAGAAAGATGGTGCCCTGATTGCGGACGATCACGGCCTCGTCGCTCATCGCGGGGACGTACGCCCCACCGGCCGTGCACGAGCCGAGGACGGCGGCGATCTGCGGGATGCGCGCCGCGGACATCCGGGCCTGGTTGTAGAAGATCCGCCCGAAGTGCTCACGGTCGGGGAAGACCTCGTCCTGCATGGGCAGGAAGGCGCCGCCGGAGTCGACGAGATAGAGGCAGGGCAGCCGGTTCTCCAGGGCGACTTCCTGTGCCCGCAGATGCTTCTTCACGGTGATGGGGTAGTACGTGCCCCCCTTCAGGGTGGCGTCATTGGCGACGATCACGCACTCGCGTCCGCCGACCCGCCCGATCCCGGCGATGACGCCGGCCGCCGGGGCCTGTCCGTCGTACATCCCGTCGGCCGCGAGCGGGGCCAGCTCCAGGAAGGGCGAGCCGGGGTCGAGGAGGGTGTCGACCCGGTCGCGGGGCAGCAGCTTGCCGCGTGCGGTGTGGCGGGCACGGGCTTTCTCGCCGCCCCCGAGCCGGGCGGCGGCGAGCTTGCCGCGCAGCTCCTCGACGAGCGCCAGCTGTGCCGCCTCATTGGCCCGCCAGGCCTCCGACGCGGGGTCCGCCGCGCTGTGGAGCTCCGGTGCCTGTTGCATCCCGCGGTCCCCTCACCTTGTTAATGAGCGTTAACGCATTTCCTCCAGGTTAACGACCGCTAACCTCCCTGTCTAGAATTGGCTTCATGGCCACCAGAACCGACGCCCCCACCCGCCGTGAGCAGATCCTCAAGGAAGCGGCTCGCCTCTTCGCCGAGCGTGGCTTCCACGGGGTCGGAGTCGACGAGATAGGGGCCGCGGTGGGCATCAGCGGCCCCGGCCTCTACCGGCACTTCGCGGGCAAGGACGCGATGCTCGCCGAGTTGCTCGTCGGCATCAGCGGCCAGCTCCTGACCGGCGGGAAGCGCCGGGTCGCCGAGGCCGACGGCAACGCCGAGGCCGTCCTCGACTCCCTCATCGAGGGCCACATCGACTTCGCCCTCGACGACCGCCCCCTCATCACCCTGCACGACCGCGAGCTGGACCGCCTCCGCGACAGCGACCGCAAGCTCGTACGGCAGCTGCAGCGGCAGTACGTCGAGCTGTGGGTGGAGGTGGTGCGCAAGGTCTACCCCGGCCTCACCGAACCGACGGCCCGCTCCGCCGTCCACTCGGTCTTCGGCCTCCTCAACTCGACACCGCACCTGGGACGGCCGGGGTCCCTGCCGGGGCGTGCGGCCACGGCCGAGCTGCTGCACCGGATGGCCCGGGGGGCGTTCGCGGCGGCGGAGGCGTGACGAGCGTTACGTAGGGGCCGGTCTGGACGCGGCTTCGTACTCGCCGGTACCTTGAATGAGCAAGCGCTTAGACAGGTACCGGTGGAGGAGGACGGCGTGCGCCGTACGGTGTTCAACGAGGATCACGAGGCGTTCCGGGAGACCCTTCGCGCCTTCATCGAGGCCGAGGTCGTGCCGGTCTACGACGAGTGGTTCGCGGCCGGTCAGGCGCCGCGCGACTTCTACTACAAGCTGGCCGAGCTGGGCGTCTTCGGTATCCGCGTGGACGAGGAGTTCGGCGGCGCCGGCATCGACTCGTACAAGTTCGAAGCCGTGATGTACGAGGAGACGGCCCGCGCGGGTGTGCAGTTCGGCGGCTCCGGTGTGCACGTGCTGCTCGGTCTGCCGTACATCAAGATGCTCGCCACCGACGAGCAGAAGAAGCGGTTCCTGCCGAAGTTCGTCTCCGGTGAGGAGATGTGGGCCCTGGCGATGACCGAGCCGGGCACCGGCTCCGACCTCGCGGGCATGAAGACCACCGCCAAGCTCAGCGAGGACGGCACGCACTACGTCCTCAACGGCGCCAAGACCTTCATCACGGGCGGCGTCCACGCCGACCGCGTGATCGTCTGCGCCCGGACGTCCGCGCCCACCGCCGAGGACCGCCGCTTCGGTATCTCCCTCTTCGCGGTGGACACCAAGTCCGAGGGCTACTCGGTCGGCCGCAAGCTCGACAAGCTCGGGCTGAAGACCTCCGACACCGCCGAGCTGGCGTTCGTCGACGTCAAGGTGCCCGTCGAGGACCTGCTCGGCGAGGAGAACAAGGGCTTCTACTACCTCGGCCACAACCTGGCCTCCGAGCGCTGGGGCATCGCCTTCGGCGCCTACGCCCAGGCCAAGGCGGCCGTCCGGTTCGCCAAGGAGTACGTCCAGGACCGCACCGTCTTCGGCAAGACCGTCGCCTCCTTCCAGAACACCAAGTTCGAGCTGGCCGCCTGCCAGGCCGAGGTGGACGCGGCGGAGGCCGTCGCCGACCGCGCCCTTGAGGCCCTCGACGCCGGTGAGCTGACCCCGGCCGAGGCCGCCAGCGCCAAGCTGTTCTGCACCGAGGTCGCGCACCGCGTGATCGACCGCTGCCTCCAGCTGCACGGCGGCTACGGCTTCATGAACGAGTACCCGATCGCCCGCCTGTACGCGGACAACCGCGTGAACCGCATCTATGGCGGCACCAGCGAGATCATGAAGTCGATCATCGCGAAGGACATGGGCCTGTAAGGTTCCCGAAATTACCGGCCAGTAGAAAAGGTGCCATGAACCAGGCACTACAGGGTCTCCTCGATCTGCTCGACATCGAGCAGATCGAGGAGAACATCTTCCGCGGCCAGTCCCGCTCCGCCGTCGTCCCACGCGTCTTCGGCGGACAGGTCGCGGCCCAGGCGCTCGTCGCCGCCGGGCGTACGGTCCCCGAGGACCGCCTCGCCCACTCCCTCCACGCGTACTTCCTGCGCATCGGCGACGCGGGCGCGCCCATCGTCTACAACGTCGACCGGATGAACGACGGCCGTTCCTTCACCACGCGCCGCGTGGTCGCGGTCCAGCACGGGCAGCCGATCTTCGCGCTCTCGGCCTCCTTCCAGAAATACGAGGAAGGCTTCGAGCACCAGACCCCGATGCCGGCCGCCCCCGACCCGGTCAGCCTGCCCACCGCCGAGGAACGGCTGCCGGCGTACGACCTCGCCCCCGAGGTCGTCGAGAAGATGCTGGAGGCGCGGGCCGCCGTCGATCTGCGCTACGTCGACGACCCGCCGTACGGCCGCTACGGAGAGCCCCGCGAGCCCCACTCCCAGGTCTGGTTCCGCACCAACGGCAAACTGGCCGACGACCCTCTGCTCCACGTCGTCCTCGCCACCTACGTCTCCGACATGACCCTCCTCGACTCCGTCCTCCTCGCGCACGGGCGCGGGGGATGGGCGGTCGGGGACGTCGTCGGGGCCTCCCTGGACCACGCGATGTGGTTCCACCGGCCCTTCCGCGCCGACGAATGGCTCCTGTACGACCAGGAGTCCCCGTCGGCGCACGGCGGCCGTGGCCTCGGGCAGGCCCGCATCTACACGCAGGACGGACAGCTCGCGATATCGGTGATCCAGGAGGGCGTGGTGCGCGCCCCCCGGCCTAGGTGAGCCCCGCCTCGGACAGCAGATACGCCGTCAGCGGGTCGTAGTACCGCGGGCTGAGGACGTGGTCGTCGAGGGGGACCGCCACCTGGAGGGTGCCCTCGGACTCGGCGAGGAAGAGGGCCGGGTCGTTGCTGTCCGCGTACCCCACGGAGTCGACGCCGTGCTGGGCGGCGTATCCGGCCCAGCCGTGGTCGGCGACGACCAGGTCGGGCAGCGGGCGGCCCTCCTCCTCCAGGGCGGTGAGGATGGCGCGCATCGGGGCGCCGGAGTGCGTGTGCCACAGCGTGGCGCCGTGCTCCAGCATCGCCACGTCCGCGAACTGCATGACGTATCCCTCGTCCGTCTGCAACCCGTCCGGGATCACGACGATCTCGCAGCCGGCCGTGCGCAGCGCGGCGGCCGTGGCGCGGTGCACGTCGAGCAGGCCGCCGGGGTGGCCGGTGGCGAACAGCACCCGCTGCTCGCCGTCGGCCGCCTTGCGCAGCCGGGCCGCCATCCGCTCCAGGGCGTCGACCGTCAGCTCGGGGTCGATCGTGTCCTGGCCGTACCGGTACTCCGGGTCGTCGTTCACACCCACCCGCTCGGTCATCACCGCGAGCACGTCCTGCTCGTCCGTCCAGCGCTCGCCGAGCTCGAGGCCGAGCCAGTAGTGCCGGTCGCCGTTGGCCAGCTTGCGGTAGTGGGAGAGGTTGTTCTCGCGAGGCGTGGCCACGTCGCCCGCGATACGGGTCTTCACGAGGTGGTCGACGAGCTCGGCGCGGCTGGGGGTCCCGGATATCGGCATGGGAACCATTGTGAGGCAGACCGCAGGGCGAACACCCGGCGTCCCGCCCGCTGGGACACGCGTCACTCACCGTTCCCGCAGCGCGAACCACAACTCCATGCGTACGTCGGGATCGTCCAGGTCGGCGCCGAGCAACGCCGCGCACCGGGCGATCCGCTGCCGCACGGTGTTGCGGTGCACGGACAGCGCGACGGCCGTACGGTCCCAACTCCCGTGCAGGGAAAGCCAGGTGCGCAGGGTCTCGGTGAGGGCCTCAGCGGCGGCGACGGGAGCGAGGAGCGCGCGGGCGTGCGCCTGAGCCTCTTCCTGCGGGAGGAGTTCGGCGAGACCGGTGCGGGCGCCGTGCCGGACCAGGGCCGCTCGGGTGGCACGCGCGCGTGCCAGGGCGCGGGCCGCCTGAGTGTCGGCCGACGGCCACTCCTGCGGCGCGGCGGGCGCGCTGACCCCGAGCGTCCAGCCCGGCTGCGGCTCGATCTCGCGCAACGGCACGAGCACGCGTACGACATCCTGGGCGAGGTCCACCAACGGCGAACCGAGCGCCGCGCCCAGGGCGGAGGCCGCCATGGCGTCGGGGCGCTGCGCGTCCGGCCGCGCGTGCACGACCAGCCAACGGTCGGCGCCCAGCAGCGGCGCGACCTCCTCGGGCGGGGCGCCCAGCAGCAGCCGTACCAGCGCGGAGGACCGGGCCGCACCCGCGCCGCTGTGGTGCTCGCCGGTGAGGAGGGTGAGCAGCACGGCGGCGACGGAGGCGATGGTGTGGTCTCCGGGGTCGCGTTGCGGGGCCGCGATGCCCAGGACGAAGCCCTGGCCGGCGCCGAGGGCGTAGGCGGCGAGGTGGGTGCCGGCGACGGTGTCGGTGGCGGAGGTGGGGGAAGCGCCGGAGGTACGGGCGGGCCGTACGACCTCGGCCAGCTCCGCCAGCGCCTCGTCCCCCAGCCCTCGCCCCGCCGCCGCGATCTCCCCGCCGTCCGGCCCGAACAGCAC
>NZ_JBQQBS010000041.1:0-93529 GCF_052245395.1 Streptomyces sp. 4N124 | reverse complement strand
CACCCGCGGCTACCACCTCGCGGCGATGCCCGGCAACCGCGTCCGGGTCGCCGCCGACTGGCTGCTCGACGCCGTACTGCCGCGCCAGGCCGTCCAGTTGGGGCTCGTACGGTCCTGGTCGGTGCCCCTGGACACGGCCTCACCGGAACTGGCGCGGGTGCCGGGCGGGGCGGAACGGCGGGAGAAGCCGGAGACGCCCGAGACGCCGGAGAAGCCCGGGACGGCGACGGAGTCCATCGAGGCACCGCACAGCTCCGAGCATCCCGAACCACCCGGCCCCGTCAAGCGTTCCGACGACCCCGCGGAAGGAGCCTCATGAACACCGGTGAACTCCAGGAACTCGCCCAGCAGCTGCGCGTGGACAGCGTCCGTGCCGCTGCCGCCGCGGGCTCCGGGCACCCCACGTCCTCGATGTCCGCCGCGGACCTTATGGCGGTCCTGCTCGCCCACCACTTCCGCTACGACTTCGACCGCCCCGCCCACCCGGCCGCCGACCGCTTCGTGCTCTCCAAGGGACACGCCTCGCCCCTGCTGTACGCCATGTACAAGGCGGCAGGCGCCCTCGACGACGACGCGCTGCTCACCTTCCGCAAGCTGGGCAGCAGGCTCGAAGGACACCCGACGCCCCGGCGGCTGCCCTGGGTGGAGACGGCCACCGGCTCGCTCGGTCAGGGACTGCCCGTCGGCGCCGGTATCGCGCTGGCCGGCAAGCGGCTGGACCGCACCGGATACCGGGTGTGGGTGCTGTGCGGCGACAGCGAGCTGGCCGAGGGGTCCGTGTGGGAGTCCGCCGAGCAGGCGGCGTACGAGCATCTGGACAACCTCACCGCGATCGTCGACGTCAACCGACTGGGCCAGCGCGGCCCCACCCGGCACGGCCACGACCTCGACGCCTACGCACGCCGCTTCCAGGCGTTCGGCTGGCACACCGTCGAGGTCGACGGACACGACGTCGACGCGATCGACCGCGCCTACGGCGAGGCACTGTCGACCAACGGCCAGCCGACCGTGATCCTCGCCCGCACCCTCAAGGGCAAGGGCGTCGAGGCCGTCCAGG
The DNA here is from genome assembly GCF_052245395.1 of Streptomyces sp. 4N124. Taxonomy (NCBI): domain Bacteria; kingdom Bacillati; phylum Actinomycetota; class Actinomycetes; order Kitasatosporales; family Streptomycetaceae; genus Streptomyces; species Streptomyces sp. 4N124. Next base: position 92,472 of record NZ_JBQQBS010000041.1, on the reverse strand, counting down.
ACCGCGAGGGACTGCACGGCAAGCCGCTGCCGGAGGCCGACGAGGCCATCGCCGAACTCGGCGGACGACGCGACCTGCGCGTCCACGTCCAGGAGCCGCCCGCCGCCCGGATGCTGCACTCCGTGGGCACCGGGCAGCTCGAACTGCCGCGGTGGGACAAGGGTGATGAGGTCGCGACGCGGGACGCCTACGGTCAGGCGCTCACCGCGCTCGGCACCGCGCGCGAGGACGTCGTCGCCCTCGACGGCGAGGTCAGCGACTCCACGCGGGCCGAGTTCTTCGCCAAGGAACACCCCGACCGGTTCTTCGAGTGCTACATCGCCGAGCAGCAGATGGTCGCCAACGCGGTCGGTTTCGCGGCGCGCGGCTGGGTGCCGTACGCGTCCACGTTCGCCGCGTTCCTCACCCGCGCCTACGACTTCGTCCGTATGGCCTCCGTCAGTGGTGCCGGCATCAACCTCGTCGGCTCGCACGCCGGTGTCGCGATCGGACAGGACGGGCCCTCGCAGATGGGCCTGGAGGACCTGGCGATGATGCGGGCGGTGCACGACTCGACGGTGCTGTACCCGTGCGACGCCAACCAGGCCGCCCACCTCGTCGCCGCCATGGCGGGCTGCGACGGCATCCGCTATCTGCGTACCTCCCGCGGCAAGAGCCCGGTGATCTACGGCTCCGACGAGGAGTTCCCCGTCGGCGGCAGCAAGGTGCTGCGCTCCTCGGATCAGGACCGGATGACGCTCGTCGCGGCGGGCGTCACCGTGCACGAGGCGCTGGCCGCCGCTGATGCGCTGAAGGGGGAGGGCATCGCCGTCCGGGTGATCGACCTCTACTCGGTCAAGCCCGCCGACCTGCCCACCCTGCGCAAGGCGGCCGAGGACACCGGCTGTCTGCTCACCGTGGAGGACCACCACGAGGAGGGCGGCATCGGCGACGCCGTCCTCGCCGCGTTCCTCGACGGCCGGCCCGTGCCGCGGCTGGTGCGGCTCGCCGTACGGTCGATGCCGGGCTCCGCGTCGCCGGAGGAGCAGCTGCACGCCGCGGGCATCGACGCCGAGTCGATCGCGGCGGCCGGGCGGCTGCTGGTGGAGGAGGCGGTCGTGCGATGAGCGGCGACGACGTACGGACGGTGCGCGCGGGCCGCCGTACGGTCGAGGTGCACCGCCCCGGCAAGGTGCTCTTCCCCGGCGACGGGAACGCGAAGGAGTACACCAAGGGCGACCTCGTCGACTACTACCAGGCTGTCGCCCCCTTCATGCTGCCCCATCTGCGCGGGCGCCCGCTGATGCTCCAGCGGCAGCCCGACGGGCTCGACGGTCCCCGGTTCATGCAGAAGAACACCCCGGACCACTACCCGGAGTGGATCACCCGGGTCGAGGTGCCCAAGGAAGGCGGCACCGTCTGCCACACCGTCTGCGACGACACCGCGACCCTGGTGTACCTCGCCGACCAGGCCTGCCTCACCCTGCACCGCTGGCTCGCGCGCACCGACAGCCTCGACCGGCCCGACCGGATGGTCTTCGACCTCGACCCGGCCGAGGACGACTTCGAGACGGTGCGGGAGGCCGCCCGGCTGCTGGGCGGCCTGCTCGACGAACTGAAGCTGCCCTCGGCCCTGATGACCACCGGCTCCCGCGGACTCCATGTGATCGTGCCGCTGAACGGACATCACGACTTCGACGAGGTACGGGAGTTCGCCCGCGACCTCGCCGACACCCTCGCGGACGCCCACCCCGACCGGCTCACCACCGCCGCCCGCAAGAAGGACCGCGGCGACCGGCTGTACCTGGACGTCCAGCGCAACGCCTACGCCCAGACCGCCGCCGCGCCCTACACGGTCCGCGCCAAGCCCGGCGCACCCGTCGCCACGCCCCTCACCTGGACCCAGCTGGACGACCCGGACCTCGACGCCCGCCACTGGACCATCGCCGACGCCGTCGAGCAGGCCCGCACCGACCCCTGGAGCGGAGCGATGAAGAACGGCCGCGCCCTGGGACCGGCCCGGCGCAGGCTCGACGCACTGCGGGACTGAAATACGCGGTGCCGTGGTTTGGCGAACGCGTCTCGGGCCACTCGCCGTTCGAGGCGCCCATGACTAATTCACAGAACGAACCCAAAGCATCCAGACAACAGGGCGGGGCGGACGACCGGCCGACCCCCATGGAAGTGCTGCGCCAAGCACGCACCCAGCTCGCCGAACTCACCGGCATGACCGCGGAGACGGTGTCGTCCTTCGAACAGACCGAGGACGGCTGGACGTTGGAGATCGAGGTCCTGGAACTGGCCCGCGTCCCCGACACGATGAGCCTGCTCGCGAGCTACCAGGTCGATCTCGACCCCCATGGACAGCTCACCGGCTACCGGCGCGTTCGCCGTTATGAACGCGGGCGGTCCGACGCACACAGGCCCGGCGGCCGCTAGGCCGCCCGCCCACATCCCAAGACAAGGAGGAACGGTCGGCATGACCGTTGTCCCGGCACAGCAAGCCGGCGGAGGAGGCGGCACCAGCGGCCTCTACGACGTCCTGGAACTGGTCCTCGACAGGGGGCTCGTCATTGACGCGTTCGTACGGGTCTCCCTCGTCGGCATCGAGATCCTGAAGATCGACGTCCGCGTGGTCGTCGCCAGCGTCGACACCTATCTGCGCTTCGCCGAGGCGTGCAACCGGCTCGACCTGGAGGCCGGGCCGCGCAAGAGCCCCGGCCTGCCCGACGTCGTCGGCCAGATCACTGAGTCCGGCGCGCACGGCAAGTCCAAGGGGGCGCTGTCCGGCGCCGCCGAAACCGTCTCCGACGCCTTCAAGCAGGCACGCCAGGAACGCCAGGAAGGGGAGGCCGAGCCCAGGCCGCGCGCCCGCAAGTCGACCGCCGCACGCCGGAAGGAGGAACAGGAGTGAGCACGTACGTGTACGGCATCGCCGCCGCCTCCCATCCGTCCCTGCCCAAGAAGCTGTCCGGCGTCGGCGACCCGCCGCGCCCCGTCCGTGTCCTGACCGCGGCGGACCTCGCGGCCCTCGTCAGTGACGCACCCGAGGGGCTGCGTCCCAAGCGCCGGGACCTGCTGGCCCATCAGGCCGTGCTCGCCGAGGCCGGCGCCGCCGGGTGTGTGCTGCCCATGCGCTTCGGCAGCGTCGCCCCCGACGACGACACCGTCACCGGCGTGCTCGCCGAGCGCGCCGACCACTACAAGGAGCGGCTGCGGGCGCTGGACGGCAAGGTCGAGTACAACGTCAAGGCGGTGCACGACGAGGAGGCCGTCCTGCACCGGCTGCTCTCCGAGAACCCGGAGATCCGGGCCATGACCGAGGCCAACCGGCAGGCTGGCGGCGGCAGTTACGAACAGCGGCTGCGGCTCGGCGAGTCGGTGGTCGCCGCGGTCAAGGCCCGCGAGGCCCAGGACGCGACCGAGGTGCGTGCCGCCCTGGAACCGGCCGCGGCGGCCGTGAGCGTGGGCCCCGAGTCCACCGGCTGGCTGGCCAATCTGTCGTTCCTGGTGGAGCGGGAGACGGCCGAGACGTTTGTGACCACCGTGGAGGAGACCCGCAAGGCCTTCCCCCACCTCGAACTCCGTCTCAACGGCCCGCTGCCGCCGTACAGCTTCGTCGAGCCCGGCCCGGCCGAGCCGGCGGGCAGCGTCCTCGGCGCCGACGCCGCCGAGGAGTGAGCCGTGGGACTGATCGGAGAGATCCTGCTGCTGCCGTTCGCCCCGGTGCGCGGCAGCGCGTGGGTCATGAGACAGGTACTGAGCGAGGCGGAGCGGATCTACTACGACCCGGCCACCGTCCGGTCCGAACTCGCCCGACTTGAGGACCAGTTGGAGGCAGGCGAGATCGACGAGGAGGAGTTCGACCGCCGGGAGGACGAACTCCTCGACCGGCTGGAGACAGGCCTGCGCGGCAGCGCGGGCACCGGCAACGGGACGGCACGATGAACCGAGTGGGACTGGGCCTCGCGATAGGGGCCGGATACGTCCTCGGACGTACGAAGAAGTTGAAACTGGCGTTCGCCGTCGGCACGTTGGTGGCCGGCAGGCGGATGCAACTCGGCCCGCGGGCGCTCGCGGACCTGGTGACCCGGCAACTGGCGGACAACCCGCAGTTCAAGGAGATCGGGGACCAGCTTCGCGAGGACCTGCGAGGCGTCGGCAAGGCGGCATCGGGCGCCATGGTCGAGCGACGGCTCGACGCCATCGCGGACCTGCTGCACGGACGTACCGAACAGGTCCGTGACCAGCTCGCGGGCGTGACGCCCGAAGCACCCGACCTCGGCTTCGAGAGGAATGGGGAGGACGAGGAGCCCGGAGAACCTGAAGAGGCGGAGGGCTACGAGGAGTTCGACGACGTAGAGGACGCAGAGGGCGTAGAGGACGTAGAAGGCACCGGGGATTCTGAGGGCGCCGAGGACTACGACGAAGAAGAGCCGGAGCCGCGGCGGAGCGAAGCGGCGATGAAGGCGCCGGCCAAGAAGCCGCCCTCGAAGAAGGCCGCCGCGAAGAAGACTGCGGCCAAGAAGGCCCCGGCCCGTAAGAAGGCCACCACGAAGACCGCGCCGGCCAAGAAGTCGACGGCGAAGAAGGCGGCGGCGAAGAAGACCGCGGGCGCCGCGCGGAAGAGCACCACCGGAGCCAGGAGCGCCGCCCGCGGTGCCCGGTCCCGGCTGCCGAAGGGGGGCGGTGAGTGATGACCGAGACCCTCGGAACCGCACGCTCCGCCACGCGCGGAGCGACCCCGGGCCCGCTCGGCGACCTCGCCCACAGCGAAGCCGCCGACCGGCTCCGGGCCGAACTGCGGGAATACCTCGCCGCCCAGGCCCAGCGCCTGCTGGTGGACGTCGGCCGCAGGCTCGGCGAGACCACCCTCAAGCTGAACGACATCGCCGAGGGCCGGAGCCCCGGCTTCGCCAAGCTCGCCCTGGACGGCGGCCGCAAGCTCGCCGAGGGCAAGGGGCCACTGCGCAGCGCCCTGGAACTCGGCGCCGCCCGCGCCAAGGACAACGTCATCGGCGCCCTGCGGAACCTCGGCGCCGGCCGGGGCAAACGCAAGGGCGGCGCCGGGAAGAGGCCCACCGTCATCATCGAGTACGTCGACGTCGGCGTACCGCTGCGCACCGCCTACGACCAGTGGACCCGCTACCAGGAGTTCAGCACCTTCGCCAAGGGCGTGAAGAACGCGAGCCGCGCCGACGACACCCACTCCGACTGGCAGCTCAAGGTCTTCTGGTCCAACCGCAGTTGGAAGGCCCACACGACCGAGCAGATCCCCGACGACCGCATCGCCTGGACGTCGGAGGGCGCCAAGGGCACGACGAAGGGCGTCGTCTCCTTCCACCCCCTCACCGACACCCTCACCCGAGTCCTGCTGGTGATCGAGTACTACCCCAAGGGCCTGTTCGAGAAGACCGGCAACCTCTGGCGCGCCCAGGGCCGCCGGGCCCGCCTCGACCTCAAGAACTACGTCCGCTACATCACCCTCAAGGGAGAGACGGAGGAGGGCTGGCGCGGCGAGATCCGTGACGGCGAGGTCGTCCGCAGCCACCAGGACGCGCTGGCGGAGGAGGACGAGGCGGAGGCGTACGAGGACGAGTACGAAGAGGCCGACGAGGAAGAAGCCGACGAGTACGAGTACGCCGACGGCGGGAGCCGCCGATGACGACGCCCAGCCGGCTTCCCGAGCCCTACGGCTCGAACGGCAGCGCCAACCTCGCCGACATCCTGGAGCGCGTGCTCGACAAGGGTGTCGTCATCGCCGGCGACATCCGGATCAACCTGCTCGACATCGAGCTGCTCACCGTCAAGCTGCGGCTGATCGTCGCTTCCGTCGACAAGGCACGCGAGATGGGTATCGACTGGTGGGAGGACGACCCGTCGCTGTCCTCGCGTGCCCGGCGCGACGAGCTCGCCCGTGAGAACGCCGAGCTGCGGGAGCGGCTGGCCGCTCTGGAGCCCGGCCGAGGGCAGGAGGAGATCCCATGACCGGCCTGCGTTACGTCTACGCCGTGTGCCGTCCCTTCCGGTCCGCGCTCCAGGCCCAGCTCAAGGGCGTCGCGGGCGAGCCACCGAAACAGCTGACGCACCACGGCCTGGTCGCCGTCCTCAGTACGGTGCCGGAGCGCGACTTCGCCGAGGAACCGCTCCGCGCCCATCTGGAGGACCTGGACTGGCTCACCGAGACCGCCCGCGCCCACCAGAGCGTGATCGACGCGCTCACCGCGGTCACCACGCCCCTGCCGCTCCGGCTCGCCACCGTCTTCCGGGACGACAGCGGCGTACGGATCATGATGGAGGCACGCGAGGCGGAGTTCCGCCGCACCCTGGACCGGCTGGAGGGGCGGGTGGAATGGGGCGTGAAGGTGTACGTCGACGCGGAGCCCGCGGAGGCCGGCCCGCCTGCCGGGACGACGGGGACGGCCGCGTCGGGCCGGGACTATCTGCGGCAGCGGCGTTCGCGGGTCCGTGCGCACGAGGACAGGTGGCAGCAGGCGGAGAGGTTCGCGAGCAGACTGCATGCGACGCTTTCCGCCCGTGCCGAGGATTCCCGGCTGCACGCCCCCCAGAGCACTTCCCTTTCCGGTGCCTCCGGACGGAATGTGCTCAATGCCGCCTATCTCGTTCCCCGCGCCGATTCGGAGGGATTCGTCGAAATCGTGGACCGTACGAAGGACGAGGAAGCGGGAATTCGCGTCGAACTCACCGGACCCTGGGCGGCCTATTCCTTCGTCGGGGAGGAGGGCGCGTGACCGTCATCGAACGCCGTGAGATCGCCCTCGTGGACCTGCTCGACCGGCTGCTGGCCGGCGGCGTCGTCATCACGGGGGACCTCACCCTGCGCATCGCGGACGTCGACCTCGTCCGTATCGACCTGAACGCGCTGATCAGCTCCGTGAACGCACAGGTTCCCTCGCCGTTTCAGGACTTTCAGGAGCTGACATGACCCCGCGCAACCGGCTCGACCTGGAGCCCGACACCGTCGAACGCGACCTCGTCAAGCTCGTCCTGACCGTCGTGGAGCTGCTGCGCCAGCTCATGGAGCGACAGGCGCTGCGCCGCTTCGACGAGGGCGATCTGACCGAGGAGCAGGAGGAGCGGATCGGGCTCACCCTGATGCTGCTCGACGACCGGATGACCGAACTCCGTGAACGCTACGGACTGCGGCCCGAGGACCTCAATCTGGACCTCGGGCCGCTCGGACCACTACTCCCCAGGGACTGACCAGGGGCCAGGAATTGACCGGGGGAGCACATTCACCACCTGTACCAGCGGCCCCTGCCTCCGGCTGCCGTCGTGCCTCGCATGAGGAATCCCAGCAGCCAGAGCACCAGCACCGCCAGCGCGATCCACCACAGCAGCTTTACGGCGAATCCGGCACCGAAAAGAATCAGCGCCAGTAGTAGTACCAGCAGAATGGGAACCATAATTCGACCTCCTGCTGACCGGGTTTCCAGGAATCCGGCTTTCAGGCTCTATTCTGAGGTTTTCTTCTCAGGCTTTTTTCTCAGGCCTTCTTCCGGCAGAGGATCTCCCCGTGCAGCACGCTGAACCAGCCGTCCTCCCGCGTCCCCCAGTCCCGCCAGGCGTCCGACACGGCCCGTAGGCGCTCGGGGGTCGCGTGATGGCCGGCCGTGGCGCGCTCGGCGTACGCCGACGCCACGGTGCGGTCCGCCCACAGGCCGCTCCACCACGCCCGCTCGTCCGGAGTCGAGAAGGTCCAGGTGCTGGAGGTGGCGGTGATGTCGGTGAGGCCCGCCGCCAGCGCCCAGGACTTCAGCCGGCGTCCCGCGTCCGGCTCGCCGCCGTTGGCGCGGGCCACCCGCCGGTACAGGTCCAGCCAGTCGTCCAGGCCCGATGACGCGGGGTACCAGGTCATCGCCGCGTAGTCCGAGTCGCGGACCGCGATGAACCCGCCTGGCTTCGTCACCCGGGCCATCTCACGCAGCGCCCGCACCGGATCGCCGACGTGCTGGAGCACCTGGTGGGCGTGGACCACGCAGAACGTGTCGTCCGGGAAGTCCAGCGCGTGGACGTCGGCCACCGCGAAGTCGGTGTTCGTCAGGCCCCGCTCGGCGGCGGTGTCCCGGGCCCGGTCCAGGATCTCCGGCGCCCGGTCGACGCCGGTGACATGCCCTTCGGGGACCAGCGCCGCCAGGTCGGCGGTGATGGTGCCCGGTCCGCAGCCGATGTCCAGGATCTTCATCTGCGGCTTGAGTGAACCGAGCAGGTAGGCGGCGGAGTTGGCGGCGGTCCGCCAGGTGTGCGAGCGCAGCACGGACTCGTGGTGGCCGTGGGTGTAGACGGCGGTTTCCCGGACGTTCTCCTGCGGTTTCGGCATGCCGACACGGTACGTCGGCATGCCGAATGTTGAGACCAGCGTTTTACTATGTGGACTGACGTTGTGGACTGTCTACGCGGGCTTCCCGTTCAGTGGGCGGTACACCGTGAGCGCCTCCGGCAGCTTCTCCACCGTCACCTCGCCCGCCACCTCCGTGACTTCGCCGTCGTGGGCGAGCAGGGTCCCCGGCGCGACACCCGCCACCCGCAGTCGGCCCACCTGGACCGCCGCATGGGCCGGGGAGCGGGTGAGCGGGCCCGCGAAGGCCGCCGCGAGCAGCCGCAGCGCCGGTTTGCGGCCGCCGTGCACCACCCGTACGTCGAACCGTCCGTCCGCCAGATCCGCACGCCGGCCCGGCACCAGGCCCATCCGGTGGTAGGTGCCGTTCCCGACGAACAGCAGCCACAACGGGCGTGCCCGGCCGCCGAGTTCGGCCTGCAGTGGATGGCGGTCGGCGTTCAGCACGCGCAGTGCCGCGAGGACGCCCGCCGGCCAGCCGCCGATCCGGTGCGACCAGCGGTCCCGCTCGCGCACCAGCTCCGGGTAGACACCCAGGCTGCAGGTGTTGAGGAAGATGCCGTTCTGTTCGCCGCAGATGAACCGGCCCACGTCCACCCGCACGGCCTCGCCGCCGCGGACGGCGCGGCTCAGATCGCGGATATCCTCCACACCCAGGTCGTGGGCGAAGTGGTTCAGCGTGCCGCCGGGCAGCACCGCCAGCGGCATGCCGTGGCGCATCGCGATCCCGGCGGCGGTGTTCACCGTGCCGTCGCCGCCGCACACGCCGAGCACCTGGGCGCGGGCCGCCGCCTTCACCAACTCGTCGTGGACGTCCGCCGATTCGCAGTGCACGATCTCCGCCTGCGGCAGCGCCTGGGCCAGCGCGTACACGCGCTCGGCGGTGCCCGCGGCCGTGTTGGCCACGACGACCATGCCCGCGCCGTCCGGGAGGGCGGGGACGTCCGCACGGGGCCGGGCCGGCGTGCCCTGGGGTCGGGTCGGTACCAGGCCCTGTACGGCGTACGCGGCACCCGCGCCCAGGGCGGCGCCCGCGAGCACATCACTCGGGAAGTGGACGCCGGTGTAGACGCGGGACAGGGCGACCGACCACGCGACCGGTGCCACCGCCGCACCCCAGGCGGGGGACTCCAGGGCGACCCCGGTCGCGAAGGCCGCCGCGGACGCGGAGTGACCGGACGGGAACGACGTGGTGATCGGCTGCCGCTTCAGCTGCCGGACCAGCGGCACCGGGTCGAGGACGGGGCGCGGGCGGCGCACACTGCGCTTGCCGAGGGTGTTGATGGTGGCCGAGGCCAGGCTGAGGGAGGCGACGCCGCGGGCCGCGGCACGGCGGCCCCGGGGTGTCCGGCTCGCCGCGATGACGGCCGCCGTGGCGAACCACAGCACACCGTGGTTCGCGCTCCGGCTCAGCTTCGGCAGGATGCGCTCGGCGCCGGGCCAGTGGCGCTCGGCCGCGAACTCGAACAGTCGGTTGTCCAGCGCGAGCAGCCAGTCACGCAGCACATGGTGGCCGGGTTTCGGGACGGTGAGATCGACGTCTGGGCTCATAGGGTGCCGGGTACCCTGAAGTGCCCGTTTCTTGTGCGGCGGGCCGCGAACGACACCCGGAGGACCCCGTACATGCGCCTGCTCCTCATACGCCACGGCCAGACCCCCTCGAACGTGGACACTCTGCTGGACACGGCCGTTCCCGGCCCGGGGCTGACCGCGCTCGGCGAGCGGCAGGCGGCCCTGCTGCCCGAGGCGCTCGCCGACGAGGACATCGAGGCCCTGTACATCTCCACCCTGATCCGCACCCGGCTCACCGCCGCCCCGCTCACCGCCGCCCGCGGCCTCGACATGATCGTCCGCGACGGCATCCGGGAGCTGACGGCCGGCGATCTGGAGATGTTGCCCGGCGACGGGGAGCACGGCCGGACCTACATGGAGACCGTGTTCGCCTGGGCGGCCGGCGACGTGGAGCTGCGGATGCCGGGCGGCGAGAGCGGCACCGAGGCGCTGGCGCGGTACGACGCCGTGGTCGCCGAGGCCGCGGACAGCGGGGCCGGCACCGTCGCCATGGTCAGCCACGGCGCGGCGATCCGCATGTGGACCGCGGCCCGCGCGGACAACGTCGACATCGCCTTCGCCGCCGCCCACCCGCTCGACAACACCGGCGTGGTCGTCCTGGAGGGCTCCCCGGCCGACGGCTGGAAGGCGCTGTCGTGGGCGGGCAGCGTCGTGGAGGCCACCGGACCCGGCACGGAGAGCGGCCCGGCCGGTCAGCCCCTGTAGGCGGCCGGGCAAAGCCCGATAAGCGTTTGCCCGGACTCCTCCATGGCCCGCAGAATGCGTCCTCATGGGACATCTGGAAGCCGCACATCTCGAGTACTACCTCCCCGACGGGAGGGCGCTGCTCGGCGATGTGTCGTTCCGGGTCGGGGAAGGCGCCGTCGTGGCCCTGGTCGGCCCGAACGGCGCGGGCAAGACGACCCTGCTGCGGCTGATCTCCGGCGAGCTGAAGCCGCACGGCGGCACGGTCACCGTGAGCGGCGGCCTCGGCGTGATGCGCCAGTTCGTGGGCTCCGTACGGGACGAGACGACCGTACGGGATCTGCTGGTGTCGGTCGCGCCGCCCCGTATCCAGGGGGCGGCGAAGGCCGTCGACAAGGCCGAGCACGCGATCATGACCGTCGACGACGAGGCCGCGCAGATGCAGTACGCGCAGGCCCTCTCCGACTGGGCCGAGGCCCACGGGTACGAGGCCGAGACGCTGTGGGACATGTGCACCATGGCCGCGCTGGGTGTGCCGTACGAGAAGGCGCAGTTCCGTGAGGTGCGCACACTGTCCGGCGGCGAGCAGAAGCGGCTGGTGCTGGAGGCGCTGCTGCGCGGCACGGACGAGGTGCTGCTGCTCGACGAGCCGGACAACTACCTCGACGTGCCCGGCAAGCGCTGGCTGGAGGAGCGGCTGAAGGAGACCCGCAAGACCGTCCTGTTCGTCTCCCACGACCGGGAACTCCTCGCCCGCGCCGCCGAGAAGATCGTGTCGGTGGAGCCTTCGCCGACGGGTGCGGACGCCTGGGTGCACGGCGGCGGATTCGCCACGTACCACGAGGCCCGGCGCGAACGCTTCGCCCGCTTCGAGGAGTTGCGCAGGCGCTGGGACGAGAAGCACGCCCAGCTGAAGAAGCTGGTGCTGAACCTGCGCCAGGCCGCCTCCATCAGCCATGAGCTGGCCTCCCGCTACCAGGCCGCCCAGACCAGGCTGCGCAAGTTCGAGGAGGCCGGTCCGCCGCCGGAGCCGCCGCGCGAGCAGGACATCAAGATGCGGCTGAAGGGCGGCCGTACGGGCGTAAGGGCCGTCACCTGCAAGCAACTTGAGCTGTCCGGCCTGATGAAACCCTTCGACCTGGAGGTTTTCTACGGCGAACGGGTCGCCGTCCTCGGCTCCAACGGCTCCGGGAAGTCGCACTTCCTGCGGCTGCTCGCAGGGGACACCGTCGCGCACACGGGGGAGTGGAAGCTGGGTGCGAGGGTCGTCCCGGGCCACTTCGCCCAGACGCACGCGCACCCCGAACTGACCGGGCGCAAGCTGCTCGACATCCTGTGGACCGAGCACTCCCAGGACCGGGGCGCCGCCATGTCCCGGCTGCGCCGCTACGAGCTGACGAACCAGGCCGAGCAGAGCTTCGACCGGCTCTCCGGCGGCCAGCAGGCCCGCTTCCAGATCCTCCTGCTGGAACTGGAAGGTGTGACGGCCCTGCTGCTCGACGAGCCGACCGACAACCTCGACCTGGAGTCCGCCGAGGCACTCCAGGAGGGCCTGGAGGCCTTCGACGGCACGGTCCTCGCGGTCACCCACGACCGCTGGTTCGCCCGCTCCTTCGACCGCTACCTGGTCTTCGGCAGCGACGGCCGGGTCCGCGAGACGGCGGAGCCGGTGTGGGACGAACGGCGGGTGGAACGGGCGCGCTGACCCGTGGAGTGTTCGTACAGTGGATGCTGAAAAGCGAGATCCGGCGGGTACTCGAACCGTATGGACGACCACGACGAACGGGGCACCACCATGACCGGAGTCGACCCGGGTCGGCTGGACGACCAGCAGCTCATGAAAGAGCTGGAGACCATCCACCGCACACGCCACGACACGCTGCTGCACGGCTCGAACGACGCGCTGCGCGCCCACAACGACCGGATGGCGCAGCTGGAGGGCGAGTATCTGCGCCGCAACCCGCGGCGTCCGGTGGCCGCGGGTCGCACACGCGAAGGGGCCCGGGAACGCGGCTGCGCGGATTCGTAGGCCCGGGCAGGCCAGACCGCCTGCCCGGCCCAGGTCACACCGTCTGCCGGGCGAACACCTCGAGGAAGGCCTCGTCGAACGCCTTCAGGTCGTCCGGCTTGCGGCTGGTGATCAGCGGGTTGGGGCCCTGGTCGTCGATGTGCACCTGCTCGTCGACCCAGGTGCCGCCCGCGTTGCGGATGTCGGTCCGCAGGCTGGGCCACGAGGTGAGCGTGCGGCCCCGTACGACATCCGCCTCGACCAGCGTCCACGGGGCGTGGCAGATCGCGGCGACCGGCTTGCCCCGCTCGAAGAACGCCTGGACGAACGTGACCGCGCGCTCGTCCATCCGCAGGAAGTCCGGGTTGGCCACGCCACCGGGCAGCACCAGCCCGCCGAACGACTCGGCCGGCACCTCGCCGACCACCTCGTCCACGGCGAAGGTGTCCGCCTTGTCGAGGTGGTCGAAGGCCTGCACCCGGCCGGGCTTCGTCGACACCAGCACCGGTTCGTGCCCCGCCTCGACCGCCGCCCGCCAGGGGTCGGCCAGCTCGATCTGCTCCACGCCCTCGGGCGCCGTCAGAAACGCGATGCGCATCGTCCTTCACCGTCCTTTCTCGGCACGCCAGTGGGCCTCGTCGCCCCCGGCGCGCTTGGTGTTCCCTCGGGCTGTGTTTTCTTCTTCGCCTCCGGAGCGCTCCAGCCGGCGTCGGCAGCGCAGCAGTTCCTCGGCGTACGGCAGCACCACACAGGTGCCGATGGCGGCGGCGATCCCCGCGAGATAGGCGCGGGACAGCGGCCGCCGGCGCGGCACCAGACGCCACGCGTCCGGCCGGCCGCGACCGCCGCGCAGCAGTGCCTTCACCTGGTCGGCGTGCAGGCACATCAGCGAGGCCAGCGCACCGAACGGCAGCGACTCCAGGAAGCTGTGGATGTGCTGCTCCAGCGGCTTGACCTCGCGGTCGCTGCGTACGGCCGTGCGTACGTCCCACAGGGCGGTCGCCTCGTGCACCGCGGCTCCGGCGGACTGCACGGTCAGCAGCAGCGGGTTGACCTCGTAGCGCAGGGTCAGTGCGATGGGGATGCCGACCTCGGCCATCATCAGGGAGTGGATCAGTGACTCCTTGGTGCCGGCGGTGTCCTCGATGCGGCTACGCCGGTGCATCACCCAGTCGGCGAGACCGGGCACGAACCAGCCCGGCAGGAGTCCGTACAGCAGATAGCGGGTGGTGACGTCACCGACGTCCACGGTGACGCCGCTGGCGCTGATCTCGGCGGCCTGGTCCCGGCTCACCCGTATCCCCCGCTGTCCGGAGCGGCCCGGCTGATGTCGGCCAGCGCCGAGTCGGGGTCCTGCGCCTCGGCCAGGTCGCCGAGGCTGACGATGCCGACCGGCAGGCCGCTCTCCACGACCGGCAGCCGGCGTACCGCGTGCTCGCGCATCAGGGAGATCGCGTCGGACACCGGGTCGTCGGGCGCGACCATGACCGGATCGGGTGTGCACACGGTCTGGGCGCTCACCGTCAGCGGATCGGCTCCCTCCGCGACGGCGCGCACCGCGATGTCACGGTCGGTGAGCATCCCGACGACCCGTGAACCGTCGGCCACCAGCACATCGCCGATGTCCTGCGCGCGCATCAGCTGCGCCGCTTCGACGAGCGAGGCGTCCGGGCGGACCGCGACCACGCCCGGCGTCATGACGTCCCTCACGAACTCAGCCATCACTGTGGCCCTTTCCTCCGTTTCCCGGCCGACGGCGGCACCACGGCCGGGCCGTATGGCGCCGTCCGCAGTACCCCGGGCCGGGGTGGCTATGCGTACTCCTGCCGTTCAGGACCGGGTCAGGGCCTCCGCGAGTTCCTGGACGTTGGCGTAGCGGGCCGAACGCGGTAGCCGTTCCACCGCCTCGGCGAGGGTGTCCGGCCCGTACCGCCGGCGCAGCTCGCGGGCCAGTTCGCGCGGGCCCGCCGGGAAGGCGCCACGGCCGAGCAATTTGGCCAGCTCCAGCCGGACCGCGGCCAGGGAGGCCCGGGTGGGTCCCGGCGTCACCGGCCCGCCCGCGATCTCCGGGTCGTCCTCGGCAGTCGGCTCGGGGTCGTGCCACTCCTCGGTCCTCGTGGGGTGCCCCGACCTCAGCAGACCCTGCAGTTCATGCTTCATCTCGTCGTCACGATGGACGCTCAGCCGGTCACTGCCTCGCTGCATGACTCCCTCCAGATCTTCGGGGGTGAGGCTCCGCGTACCCGAAGAGCGGCGGGCGACACTCGGCTACTTCTTCTCCCGCCCGGGCAGGAACTCCTGCACCTTCGCCTTGAAGCCCTGCTTGATCATCGAGCCCCGGTCCGCGTCGCCCTTCAGGATCGACGCGGCCGTCGCCTCCATCTGGTCCCAGGTGGCGTGCGGCGGGATCGGCGGCACGGCCGGGTCGGTCAGGAACTCGATCACCGCGGGCCCGTCGGCCTCCAGTCCGGCCCGCCAGCCCGCCTCGACGTCCTCCGGCTTCTCCACCCGGATGCCGGTCAGGCCCAGGGAGCGGGCGAACGCGGCGTACTGCACATCCGGGATCTCCTGCGAAGGCAGGAACGACGGGGCGCCCTCCATGGCCCGCATCTCCCAGGTGACCTGGTTGAGGTCATGGTTGTTCCAGACGCCGACGACCAGCCGCTTGTCCTCCCAGCGGTCGGCGTACTTCGCCGCCGTGATCAGCTCCGCCAGCCCGTTCATCTGCATCGCCCCGTCCCCGACCAGCGCGATCGCGGGCCGGTCCGGGTGGGCGAACTTCGCGCCGATCGCATACGGCACCCCGCAGCCCATCGTCGCGAGCGTGCCGGACAGCGAGGAGCGCATGCCGGGCCGCATCGTCAGGTGCCGCGCGTACCAGTTGGCCGCCGAGCCCGAGTCGGAGCTGATGATCGCGTTGCCCGGCAGCAGCGGGTCCAGCGCCCGCGCCACGTACTCCGGGTTGATCGGGTCGGCCGACAGCCCGGCCCGCCGCTCCATCACATCCCGCCACCGCGTCACGTTCGCGCACACCGTGTCGTACCACTCACGCCCGCGCTCCTCCGTCCCCAGCAGCGGGATCAGCTGCTGAAGGGTCGCCTTCGCGTCGCCGACGAGATTCACCTCGTACGGATAGCGCATGCCGACCATGTGCGGATCGATGTCGATCTGCACACCGCGCGCCTTGCCGAAGTCCGGCAGGAACTGCGTGTACGGGAAGGACGACCCGATGGTCAGCAGGGTGTCGCAGTCCCGCATCAGCTCGTACGACGGTCGGGTCCCCAGCAGCCCGATCGCGCCGGTGACATACGGGAGTTCATCGCTGAGCGCGTCCTTGCCGAGCAGTGCCTTGGCCACGCCGGCACCGAGCAGTTCGGCGATGCGCTCCACCTCGGGCTGAGCGCCGGACGCGCCCTGGCCGACCAGGATCGCCACCTTGTCACCGGAGTTGAGGATCTCGGCCGCCCGCGCGAGGGACTCCTCGGAGGGGATCGCCGTCCAGGAACTGCGGTCCAGGCTGGAGGGCACCATCTTGAACTCGTGTGTGGGCGGCGAGTAGTCGAGCTCCTGCACATCGCCGGGGATGATGATCGCCGTGGGGGCGCGGCGCGCGTACGCGGTGCGGATCGCCCGGTCCAGAACGTTCGGCAGTTGCTCGGGGACGGTGACCGTCTCCACGAAGTCCGAGGCGACGTCCTTGAACAGGGTGTGCAGGTCCACCTCCTGCTGATAGGAGCCGCCCATCGCGGTGCGGTGCGTCTGGCCGACGATCGCCAGCACCGGGACGTGGTCGAGCTTGGCGTCGTACAGGCCGTTGAGCAGGTGGATCGCGCCGGGGCCCGAGGTGGCCGCGCACACGCCGACCCGACCGCTGAACTTCGCGTAGCCGACCGCCTGGAACGCGGACATCTCCTCGTGCCGGGACTGGATGAAACGGGGCTGGTCCTCGGCGCGGCCCCAGGCGGCGAGCAGGCCGTTGATGCCGTCCCCGGGATAGCCGAAGACGTGCTCCACACCCCATTCCCGCAGGCGTGCGAGGACGTGGTCGGAGACCTTGGTGCTCATGACGGACCTCCCGGACTCGGGATCGACAGCAGCAGCACCGCCCGAGTCACCCGCCGGGCCTGCGGAAAACCTGCCCCGTGTTTGCGGCCGGGACAGCAGGGCAGGCGAAGAACCAGTGCTTCGGACAGGAGGCACGTCCGTGGGAGCGGCGCTCTCGCCGCCACGGCCGCGTCTGTCCGAGTGCGGCCGCGCTCCCACGGTGACGTCCAACCCAGAGCACAATCAAGGGAGTTGTGGCGCATCATGCCCACTCAAGTGAGCGCGAAGCACCACCCGCACGACGACGCCCCCGACACGGCGGAGGCCTTCCGCAAGCTGGCCACGCTGCCGGCCGGACCGCAGCGCGACACGCTCCGAGACGAGATCGTCGAGGCCTGGCTGCCCATGGCCGACCGGCTCGCCGGACGCTTCCGCAGCCGTGGTGAGAGTTTCGACGACCTGCGTCAGGTCGCGGCCCTCGGCCTGGTCAAGGCCGTCGACCGGTACGACCCCGCACGCGGCAACGCCTTCGAGAGCTATGCCGTACCGACCATCACCGGGGAGATCAAGCGGCACTTCCGCGACCACATGTGGACGCTGCATGTGCCGCGCCGGGTCCAGGATCTGCGCAACCGCGTCCGGTTCGCCTGCCAGGACCTGTCGCAGACCGTGTCCGGCCAGCGGCCCACCGTGGCCGAGATCGCCGAGCACGCGAACATGAGCGAAGAGGACGTGCTGGTGGGCCTGGAGGCCCTGGAGAGCTTCACGGCCCTGTCCCTGGACGCGGAGCTGCCCGGCAGTGAGGACGGGTACTCCCTGGGCGACGCCCTCGGCTCGCCCGACCCGGCGCTGGACACGGTCGTGGACCGTGAGGCCGTACGGCATCGGCTGGCGGCGCTGCCGGAGCGGGAGCGGGCCATTCTGTACATGCGGTTCTTCGGGGACATGACGCAGAGCCGGATCGCTGAGCGGCTCGGTATCTCGCAGATGCATGTGTCCCGGCTGATCAGCCGGTGTTGCACGCGGGTGCGGGATCAGGTGCTGCAGGACGCGGCGTAGTTCCGGGTTTCGCCGTGAGGGTGCGGTGATCTGCGGTCTTGCTGCTTCGTCGTGGCTGGTCGCGCAGTTCCCCGCGCCCCTAGGGGGTACTCGTCAGCCGGAGTGCTATGTGCTGGGACATCATGTCCATCGCTTGCGCCTCGGCCATTGAGAAGGCCAGGCGGGCTCCGCAGCGCAGTAGCGTGAGGACGCCGTGCACCTTGCCGTCGGCTGCCAGCGGCACGCACAGCAGTGAGGTGACGTTCGCCTGTACGAGGACCGGGGCGCCGGACGCGTCCCGGCCCAGGGCGTCCGGATCCTCGGGGCGTACCTGGAGCGCCGGGGCGCCGCCCCGCGCCGCCTCGGCGACCAGCGGAGAATCGGCCGGATTCAGTGCTGTCAGGGTGGCCGCCTCTTTTTCCGACGGGGCGAATACGGCCGTACGGGAGAGGCGGGCGGCGCCCGCGTCGGCTATCACCCAGTCGGCGAAACGTCCGTGGAGTACCTCGGCGGCCCGGTGAAGGGTCTGTTCGGGCGGAGCCGTGAGCAACGCCGTCGTCATGGCGTCCAGCAGGTCCATCAGGGATGCGTGCCGGGTGGCCTCGGCGAGGTCGGGGAGTTGGCCCGTGCTGGTGGTCTCCGGCCCTGGCGCGACGGGCACGCCCAGTCCGCCCGGCTGCAGGAGGACGAGCACCGTGGGGTGTGGCTCGCCCGTCGGTCGTACGGCGGTCAGGGTCACGTGCACCGGCTCGGCCGGGCGTCG
This sequence comes from Streptomyces sp. 4N124, assembly GCF_052245395.1. Taxonomy (NCBI): domain Bacteria; kingdom Bacillati; phylum Actinomycetota; class Actinomycetes; order Kitasatosporales; family Streptomycetaceae; genus Streptomyces; species Streptomyces sp. 4N124. Next base: position 74,025 of record NZ_JBQQBS010000041.1, on the reverse strand, counting down.
TTGGAGGCGGACGGTGAGGCTGCGGTCGCCGTCGCCGCGGGCCACGGCCGCGGCCTGGGAGCGGAACGCCGCCCGGTCGGCGTGGACGAGGAAGCCCGTCAGGGGCCGGCCCGTCGCATAGCCGGCGCGGACGCCGGTGAAGGCGGTCGCCGCGAAGTTCAGCCGGCGCACCACGGTCTCCCGGTCCACCAGCGCCACCGGTAGCGGCAGGCGCTGGAACACCGTCCGCAGCAACTGCTGTTCCTGGCGGTCGGCGGGGGCCGGGCGGGAGCCGCCGACGGTGGACAGCCGCTCGTACCAAGGCCACAACTGGTCGGCCACATGGTCGAGTTCGAAGATCGCCGCATCCAGTACGGTGGGCAGGTCGCCGCCCGAAGCGGACCGCGCCGCCTTCAACTCTGCGACGCGGCGCACGAAATCCGCGAGCTCTTCACCGAATTCCTCCGTCTGCGCCATGCGACGAACCTAGCGTGCGGTACGGCTTCCCGGGCCCGCCGGAGTCCGGCGAGCGGCACGCTCCGGCCTCGCCCGCTGTTTCCCGGCCAAGTCGACGGGGCAGCCGAGGGGAAGAGGAGGACTGCACAATGCCGGACACCCAGGACACCGGCCGCTGGGGCGCGGAGTCCGCCGAGTCCACGCTACCCGGCCGACGGCTGTCCGAACTGGTCGAGCAGGCCGCCCGCTGCACCGCCGACTGCTGCGGAGCGAGCGGCACCGTCATCGAGGGCAGCCCCGAACGACCAGCGGCGGTCACACATCCCGACCTGGCCGCGCTCGTCGCGGTGCAGATGCGCTCCGGGGAGGGGCCCATCCCCGCGGCCCTCGAACGCGGGGCGCCCGTCGACTCGACGGATCTGCTGCGCGAGGAGCGATGGCCGCAGTACCGCGCCCTGGCGCTGGACTCGGGGGTGCGATCCAGCGTGACGCTCCCCTTCCGCCGGGCCGGGCTGACGGTGACCCTGAGCCTCTACAGCTTCCGCCCGGGGACCCTTGAGGACGCCTCGCGCGGGCCCGCCCGGGCGCTCGGTGACTTCGCCGCGACGTGTCTGGTCCGCGACCAGTCCTACCGGGCCGCGCTCACCGAACTCGACCAACTCGGCACGGCCCTGCGGTCCCGGCCCGTCGTGGACCAGGCGTGCGGCATCGTCATGCATGTCCTGGGCTGTGACGCGGACGCCGCGTTCGGCGTCCTGCGGCGTATCTCGCAGGCCACGAACCGGAAGCTGGCCGATGTCGCGTCGGCGGTCGTGGAACGGCGGGGCCGGGGGCTGGAGAAGGATCTGGCGGCGCTGTTGAACTGAGCGCTCCGCCGGGGGTGCCGCGATTGGCCGTCTGGCGTCTGCGGGCTCGTCGTGGCTGGTCGCGCCCACGCGGCGGAGCCGCATATAGATACAGCCCCGCGCCCCTTCGGGGCGCTGGCAAACCCCTCATCACCCGGTCGGCCGAGTCCGTCCCGCGAATGGGGTCCTGCCGCGCGCGGTGTGGGGGTGGGCGGGCTGTGATGGCGGTGGGGGCACGATCATCGCGCCCCCGCAGCCGTCGGCCGAAGGAGTGCACCCCATGCGCCGCACTGTCCGTGCCCTGTCCGTCGCCGCTCTGGGCGGGATTCTCCCGGTCATCGCCGCCGCGGCCGTCTTCGCGGATCCGGCCGCGGAGGTCAGTCCGGGACAGGTGGCCCCGGGCGGCAGCATCACCGTGTCGGTCTCCTGCGACCCTCTCGGGGGTCCCGCACCCGCTGCCGTCGAGGCCACATCGCCGGCCTTCGAGGAGGGCACCGTCGAGCTGCGCAGGGTCGTCGGCAACGAGGACGAGGTGTCCGGGCCCGCCTACTCCGGCACCGCCCGTATCGCTCCGGCCGAGGACCTGGAGGGCGAGGAGGGTGTCGGCCCCGACACCGCGTGGACGGTCGACGGCACCTGTCCGGCCGCTCCCGGTGGGGAGGGCACGCCGTGGAGCGCCACGTTCACGGTGGCCCGCGGTGGCAGCAACGGCCCGTGCGCCGACCCGCTCGACCCGACCTGCGCCACGAGCAAGCCGTGCATCGATCCGCTGGACACGTCGTGCGCCACCAGCAAGCCCTGCCCGGTGCCGACCGCCACGCCCTGCCACACGAGCACGCCTTGCCCGGTGCCGACCGCCACGCCCTGCCACACCAGCACGCCTTGTCCGGTGCCGACCGCCACGCCTTGCCACACCAGCAAGCCCTGTCCCGAGCCGACCCCCACCGCCTGTCACACCGGTCAGCCGTGTCCCTCGCCGCCGGACCCTTCGTGCCACACGAGCAAGCCCTGTCCCGACCCGCACGACACGTCCTGCGGTGGTGCGGTGATCGAGCACGGTGTGCATGCCGGTGACGGCGGCGCCTTCAACGACTCGGTGCCCGCCCTGGTGGCCGGCGGTGTGCTGATCGTGGGCGCGTTCGGCGGTGCCGTGTACCGGCTGTGGCGCAAGGCGCCCGCCGAGGACGGCTGACGCGCCTCACCACCCCCGCGTGACCGGCACAACCCGAGCGATCCCCCATGGCTCACCGGCACCCTGGGTACGGAGAGTCCAGGGACGACAACCGCACCGGCCCATGGACGACGGGCGACCCAGGGACACCGAACCGGACGGGAGGGACCATGCCGCGGACGGACCCGGAAGGCCACGGCCCCGTCCGCTACGGGCCGCCGATCCCGGACGACGGGCTGCCCGTGCTGCCCGAACTCTCCGACGTACTCGCCGAGGCCGCGACCCGCGCCGTCAGCGAGCCGATCGGCGGCGGCCCCGCGTTGCTGGACGCCGCGTGCGGCTACTGGGAGCGGCGGGGACTTGCCGCCGGTCCCGAACGGGCCGTCGCCGCGCCCGGCGCGCCCGCGCTGCTGCTCGCGCTGACCTTCGCCATCGGCGGCGACGTCCTGGTGCCCCGGCCGTGCGCGGCCTGGTGGGCGCCGTACGCACGGCTGTTGGGCAGACCCGTCTTCCATGTGGCGACACCGGCCGAGTCCGGCGGTGTCCCGGATCCGTACGCCCTCCTGGAGACCGTGCGCCGGGTCCGTGCCGAGGGCGGCGACCCGCGGCTGCTCGTGCTGTCCGTCGCCGACGACCCCACCGCCACCGTCGCGCCGCCCGAGGCGCTGCACGAGACCGTCGAGGCCGCCCAGGGCGAGGGGCTGCACCTGGTCAGCGACGAGACCTGGCGCGACACCCTGCACGCCCCGCACGACACCGTGCTGCTCAGCCCCGCCGAGATGCTGCCGGACCGGGTCACCGTCGTCACCGACCTGGCCGGCGCGCTGCTGCCGCCCGGCTGGCCCGCGGCCGTCGCCCGCTTCCCGGCCGGCGAGACCGGCGACGGCCTCCACGCGCGCGTGCTCGACGTGCTCACCGCCCTCGGCGCCCGCGTCGCCGGGCTGGTCGCCGCTGCGGCCACGTACGCGCTGACGGAACCCGAGCCGGTGTCCAAACGGCGGTCCGCCGCCGGACGCCTGCACGCGCGCGTGGCCGCCGCCGCGCACGCCGCCGTCGTTGCCGCGGGCACCCTCGCCCGCCCGCCGCAGGCAGGCCGCCATCTCTACGTCGACCTGGGCCCGTTGCGCCCCGCGCTCACCGCACACGGAGTCGGCGACGCCCAGGAACTGGAGGACTTCCTCGCCGCCCGGCTCGGCATGCCCGCACCCGGCGGCCACCGCTTCGGCGACGAGCTGGGGGCGCTGCGCGTACGGCTGTCCACGGGGCCGTTGCTCGGCGGAACGGACACCGAGCGCGCGGAATGCCTCAGTTCACCCTCGCCGTTGGAACTGCCACATGTGCACCGTGCGTTGATCCACTTGAAGTCGGTCTTCGACGATCTCCGCGACGACGCTCAGCGAGGGGAGCCTCCGCGATGACGCAGCAGTCCGAGTCACCCACGTCGACCACGACGAGTTCGCCCACGCGGGATGCCGGCGTTCCGGCGCCCCCGTCCCCCTTCGCGCCCCCGTTCCCGCCCCTCGCCGAACCCCGCCCGCTGGGCGAACGCCGCGTCTGGCCGCGGACGTTCCACGACCGGCTGACCGCACCGCTGCCCGGCCTCAAGTCTGTCGCACGCTTCGCCCGTGAGGGCGCCGTCCGCCCGGGCAAGGAGGGCCTCGCCGACATCCCCCACCTGCCCTTCGAGCCGGCCCCGCTGCCCCGGGCCGACGCACGCACGGTCGCCGTCTCCTGGGCGGGACACGCCAGTTGGGTCGTCCAGATCGGCGGACTCACCGTCCTCACCGACCCGGTCTGGTCCCGCCGCATCCTCGGCACCCCGGCCCGCATCACCCCGGTAGGCATCGACTGGGACGCGCTGGGCCGGGTGGACGCGGTCGTCATCAGCCACAACCACTACGACCACCTGGACGCCCCCACCCTGAACCGCCTCCCGCGCGACACCCCGATGTTCGTACCCGCCGGTCTCGGCCGCTGGTTCCAACGCCGCCGCTTCACCTGCGTCACCGAGCTCGACTGGTGGGAGGCCGCCGAACTCCAGGGCACCCGCTTCGACTTCGTGCCCGCCCACCACTGGTCCAAGCGCACCCTCACCGACACCTGCCGCTCCCTCTGGGGCGGCTGGGTCCTCACCGCCCCCGACGGCCACCGCGTCCACTTCGCCGGCGACACCGGCTACGGCCACTGGTTCACCCGCATCGGCCGCCGCTACCCCGGAATCGACCTGACCCTCATGCCCATCGGCGCCTACAACCCCCGCTGGTGGCTCAGCGACGTCCACTGCGACCCCGAGGAAGCGGTAAGAGGAACCCAGGACCTGGGGGCGCGACGGATGGCCCCCATGCACTGGGGCACGTTCGTACTGTCGGCGGAGCCGGTACTGGAACCGCTGACGCGGGTGAGGGCGGCGTGGGAGAGAGCGGGACTGGCGCGCGAGGACCTATGGGACCTGCCAGTTGGGGGATCGCGGGTTCTCGACAACTAGGGGCGAGGGGGACCTACCTAGGGGCGCGGGGAACTGCGCGACCAGCCACATCGCACCCGCACCCCGCAACGAAACCTCACCTGGCAGCCCGAACCCGCCTCCACACCCCCGGCGCCGCACTGATGACCAGCGTCAACGCAACCGCCGCCACCACACCCTCCCAAGGCTCATTGAACAGCGACCCACCCAGAATCCCGATCAACTGATACGTCACCGCCCACGCAAGGCACGCCGGAAAGTTGCCCCGCGCAAACCGCCGCATCGGCCACTTCGCCACCAGACACGCCAACATCACCGGAATACGCCCCGCCGGCATCAACCGCGACAGCACAAGCACCGCAACCCCATGCTCAGCCAGCCGCTCCTGCGCCTGCGCAAGCCGCTCCTCCGGCGCGCGCGAGCGAATCGCCTCCAACCACCGCGACCCGTTCTTCGACCCCATCCCTCGCCGCCCCAGCCAGTACAGGGCGATGTCCCCGAGAAACGCGGCCAGAGACGCCGTAACAAAAACCAGCGCCAGCGAAAACGGCGCGGTCTGATGGAACGCCACCACCGCCGCCGAACTCACCAACGCCCCCGTCGGCACAACCGGCACCAACGCCCCGATCAACACCAGCAGAAACAGCGACGGATACCCGATCGCCTGCTGCGTGGACTCCGCCGGCGGAGGCGTCGCCGCGGCGGCGAGCCACATCACCGCGCCACCTCAAGCCGCACGCTCTCCCCGTGCCCGAGCAGATGCACCGCCACCTCGGGCGCGACGCCGGCGGCCAACCGCACGAACTCCGAGCCCGGCGCGTGGAATTCATGCGGGCGCACCGCGTCCATCCCGATCGGCCAGTACGTGCCGTAGTGCACCGGCACCGCACTGCGCGGCGCCAGCCGGACCAGCGCCTCAGCGGCCCGCCCCGCGTCCAGATGCCCCTCACCGAGATACGGCCCCCAGCCACCCACCGGCAGCAGTGCCACGTCGACCGGCCCGACCTCCTCGGCCATCGAGTCGAACAGTCCCGTGTCCCCGGCGAAGTACGTTCGCGCCTCGCCTTCGACGACATAGCCGAGCGCGGGGGAGCGGTGCGGCCCGACCGGCAGCCGCCGCCCGTCGTGCCACGCGGGCACGGCCCGTACGACCACGCCGCCGATCACCGTCTCGTCGCCGGGCGCCACTTCACGGATCTCCAGGTGCCCGAGCCGGCGCAGTCCCGGCACCGCCCTGGACGCGCCCCGGGGCATGAGCAGGCGGGTGCCTGGGGCGAGCGAGGCGAGGGAGGGAACGTGCAGGTGGTCGGCGTGGAGATGGGAGACGAGCGCCACGTCCGCGTGCCGGGCCCGCGGCGGCGGCACCGCGCCTCGGCGACGGCGCAGATGGGCGAGCCGGCGCGCGAACAGAGGATCGGTGAGCACGCGTACGTCCGAGTCCGCGACCGTGCAGGTGGCGTGACCCCACCAGGTGATCTCCACCGGCACCTCTTTGCCTCCTTCGCGCGACTCCCCCGAAGCCTACGACCAGGAGTAGTCTCGGCGCCTGAAACCCGGAGGTGAGGGGGACGCCATGGGACCGGTACGGGTCACGACCATCGCGAGTCTGACGCCGCTGGAAGAGCTGGACGACGACCCCTTCCTGGTGGACTCCCGCAGCCAGCACGCCATGTGCGCCCGCTGGGCCGCGGAGCACGGCTACACCGTGAGCCGTGAGCTGCTGGTCCGTGGACTGCGCCCCGACCACTGCGTGCTCTGGGACGGCGTCCGCCCCGGCGTCGACCTCTTCGTCGCCCCCAGCCGCCGGGTCCTGGAGAGCGCCCTCTCCTCCGTCGACGAGTTCACCGCAGAGTGCGCCCGGCGCGGAGTGCGGGTAGAGACGGTAGGCGTCGCGGAGCCCGCCTACGACTCCCAGATGAAGGCCCGAGTCCACCGAAGGCTGTCAATGCCGACGGCAGGCTACGACGGCCGCTGAACGCCGGGGCCTATTCGGCAACGGATGGACAACGCCGAGTAGGGGCGCGGGGAACTGCGCGACCAGCCACGACGAACCCGCAGACGACCGACGACCCGAATCCCGGTATGCCACGCTGGAAGCGCCCCGCATCGACGACAGGGCCGAGACGTGAGGTGAGCAGGGCGTGCATGCTGGGCGTTGGCGCCGGGTCGTCAGTCAGGGCGGCCGGAGTATCGCCGTATGGGCAGTCTCCACGGTCACCATGCTCGTGCTCGCCGGCCTCCTGCCCGACTTCCAGCTGCGCTCCGCGGACGGCGACAGCGCCACCGACATAGCGGTGACCGCCGCATTCGGCGCGGGCGCCTTCGGTGTGCTGTCGGCCGTGGTGTGGCCGCTGCTCGTCCGGCTCCTGCTGCTGGTGCCCGCGCTGGTCCTGGGGCTGCTGGTGTTCTTCCTCAACGGCGGGCTGCTGCTGGTGGCGCTGCGCCTCAACCCCACCGAGCGCGGCGCCGTCGCCTGGGAGACCGGCGTCGTGGTCGCCGCCGTGATGTCCGCCGTCGCCTCCGCCACCGGCGGTGCCCTGGCCGTGCGCGACGACGACGCCTACCGGCGCCGCCTGTACCGTCTCGCCGACCGCCGCCGCGGCTCCGGGCCGCCCTGCCCCGCCACCCACGGCACCGTCTTCCTGCAACTCGACGGCGTCGGCCACGACGTCCTGCTGGACGCGGTCGGCAAGGGCCTCATGCCGACCGTCGCCCGCTGGCTGGGCACCGGCGACCGGCCCAGGCCCACCCACCGGCTCACCCCGTGGCGCACCGACTGGTCCAGCCAGACCGGCGCCAGCCAGCTCGGCATCCTGCACGGCAGCAACCACGACATCCCCGCCTTCCGCTGGTACGAGAAGGACCGCCGGGAGGTGATGGTCAGCAACCGCCCGACCAGCGCCGCCGAACTCCAGCGCCGCGCCGTCGAGCGCACCGGCGACGCCGGACTGCTCTCCGCCGACGGCGCCAGCCGCGGCAACCTGTTCAGCGGAGGCGCCGACGAGCAGGCCCTCGTACTGTCCATCGCCACCAAGCGGCGAGGCCGGGAGAACCGCTCCCGGGCGGGCTACTTCGCCTACTTCTCCGACCCGGCGAACGCCGTGCGCACCGCGCTGTCCTTCCTCGCCGAGGTCGGCCGCGAGATCGGCCAGTCCACCCGGGCCCGCTTCTGCAAGGTCCGCCCGCGCGTCAAACGCGGCGGCCTCTACCCCTTCATCCGTGCCTTCGCGACCGTCGTCGAACGGGACGTGGTGGTCGCCGCGGTGATGGGCGACATGCTCGCCGGGCGCACCGCCGTCTACGCGGACCTGGTGGCGTACGACGAAGTGGCGCACCACTCCGGGCCGATGAGCCGCGACGCCGAGAAGGTCCTCGAACGTCTCGACCGGGCGCTGGCCCTGATCGAGAAGGTCGCCGAGCACGCCCCGAGGCCGTACCGGATCGTCGTGCTGTCGGACCACGGGCAGAGCCCGGGCGAGACCTTCCGGGCCCGCTACGGCCTCTCCCTCGGCGACCTGGTGCGGGCCGGCTGCGGGCTGCCCGTGCCGCGCAAGGCGCAGCGCACCCACAGCGGCGCCGAGGCCCGCGCCGCGGTACGTGCCGCGCTGCGCAGGCCGGTCGAGGAGGGCGGCGAGCAGTACCGTCCGTCGCGCCGCTCGGAGCCGCTGGTGCTGGCCTCCGGCAATCTGGGCCTCGTCTCCTTCCCGGACGTCCCGCACCGGATGAGCAAGGAGGAGATCGACGCCCGCCACCCCGCCCTGCTGACCACGCTCGCCAACCACCCCGGCATCGGCTTCGTCCTCGTCCGCAGCGAGCAGCACGGCGGCGTCGTCCTCGGCCCGTACGGCACCGAGATCCCGCTGGACCGACTCGACGAGGACCCGGGCCCCCTCAAGGACTTCGGCCCGGGCGCCGCGGACGCGGTCCGCCGCACCCACTCCTTCCCGCACACCGCCGACATCATGGTCAACTCCTGGTACGACCCCGCCGACGGCGAAGTCCTCGCCTTCGAGGAGCAGATCGGCTCGCACGGCGGCCTCGGCGGCGCCCAGGCGAAGCCCTTCCTGCTGTCGCCCGTCGCCCTGTCCGCCCCGCTCGACGGCGCGCGGGAACTCGCCGGAGCCGAGCACATCCACCACGTCCTGCGCCGCTGGCTGCGTGAGGTGGACGGGCCGCAAGTACCTCTGGATGCTGATCCGGAGGAGCGGGCCGCCTGAAAACCGGGTGCGCCAAAACGGTCGTACGCACACACTGTTCACAGTCGAACCTGCTCGAACAGACTTGAGGAGCCACCTGCTTTGCAGGCTGCCGTCACCGTCACTCCCGCCCGTATACCTGAGCTGCTGCTCGGTCTCGCGACCGTCCGCCCCGTCTTTCTCTGGGGCGCCCCCGGCATCGGAAAATCGTCCCTGGTAAGGGAGTTCGCCGAATCCCTGGGACTCGAATGCGTCAGCCTGCTGGGCACCCAGCTCGCCCCCGAGGACCTCATCGGCGTGCCGCAGATCCGTGACGGGCGGTCGGTGTTCTGCCCGCCGGAGGCAATCGCCCGCGACGAGCCGTACTGCCTGTTCCTGGACGAGCTGAACGCGGCGACGCCCGATGTGCAGAAGGCGTTCTACTCGCTGATCCTGGACCGCCGTATCGGCAACTACGAGCTGCCGAAGGGCTCGATCGTCATCGGTGCCGGAAACCGCGCGACCGACAACGCGCTGGCCCGCCCGATCGCCTCCGCCCTGATCAACCGCCTCGCCCACGTCCACCTGGAGGCCTCCGCGAAGGACTGGCTCGCCTGGGCCGCGGGCAACGGCATCCACCCCTGGATCCTGGACCACCTCACCGACCGGCCCGACCACCTGTGGTCCAAGCCGCCCAAGACCGAGGAGCCCTTCTCCACGCCCCGCTCCTGGCACATGCTCTCCGACGCGATGCACTCCTTCGGCGCGGAACTCGACGAGGAGACCCTGAAGATCGTCGCGCACGGCACGCTAACGCCCGCGCACGCCGTCGCCTTCTGCGGCTACGTCAAGATCGTGCGCAGCCAGTACGGCATCGAGGCGATCATCAAGGGCGACGCACGCTGGCCGCACCGGATGCAGGACCGCGACCTGCTCTACTACCTCGCCGAGTCGTTCCGCGGACGGCTGGTCAAGGAGCTGCCGGCCAGCAAGGAGCACCTGTCGGCGAGCGGGCAGCAGATGGCGTACCGCGCCAAGTCGCTGCTCGTGCAGCTCGCCGAGATCTCGGTGGAGGTCGCGCAGAGCGTCATCGCCCCGGACACCGACGGCAATCCTCTGCTGCCGGCCTGGTTCCTGGTCGAGGCGGCCCGCGACATGCCCCGCCTGGTGGAGGCGCGGCAGTGAGCGGAACGTGCGGTGTGAGCGGCCGAGAGAGGGGTGGCCGCGGGGTGGGCCGGCCCTGTGCTGCGCCGCCGCGTAAGCAGCCGTCGCGCAAGCAGCAGCCGCGTAAGCAGCAACTGCGCCAGGAGCCGCTGCGGAAGGGGCCGCCGCTGTGAGCCGCAACCGGGGTTCCAAGCAGCCGAAGAAGGACCTCGCGGCCGAGGCGTTCGCTGAGGGGATGCGGCTGGTGCGGGCCAACCGGGCGCTGGCCGCGGTCGGGTTCAGCACCTGCCGCAAGGAGGACTGCCCGCTCTCGCCCGCCTCCGGGCTCGTCCGCGTCGACTCCGACGGTGTGGTGCACGTCCACCCCACCCGCCGCGCCGACCCCGCCGACTGGGCCTGGGCGATCGCCCACGGCATCATCCACCTCGGCTTCGGCCACGTCCCGGCGAAGGAGGGCCGCCGTACCCAGCCCGACCGGTACGAGCTCGCCGCCCGCTGCGCCGTCGTCAACCGCTTCCTGCTCGGCTTCTCCATCGGCCGCACCCCCGACGCCCTGCCGCCCGCCTACCCCGACGGCGACGAGGAGCAGCTCGCCGCCCGCTGGCGCCGCGACGGCATCCCGGGCGCGTACGAGCACTGCGGCACGGCCGGCGGCGACCCGGACCAGCTCCTGGTGCCGTGGGACACCTGGATGGGCGGCACCCCGAAGAACTGGCAGCTGGACTTCGCGCACGCCCTCACCCGCACCGTGGCCACCGCCATGGACGTGGCCGGTGGGCGCCGCGACTCGATGCGCGGCGCACCCACCCGGCTCCAGCCCTGGGAGCGGGCCCTGAGCTGGTTCGTCTCCTCCTACCCGCTGCTCGGCGGGATCGCGGCCGGCATCACCCTGGTCGCCGACGCCGAACTCGCCCGCGCCCACGGCATCTCCGTCGCCGCCGTCGACGCGGAGGCGGCCGAGATCTACATCAACCCCCTGCGCGAACTCGACGACGAGGAATGGCGGTTCGTCCTCGCCCACGAGATGCTGCACGCCGCCCTGCGCCACGGCGACCGCTGCGGCCCACGCGACCCGTATCTGTTCAACGTCGCCTGCGACTACGTCATCAACGGCTGGCTGACCGAGATGCAGATCGGCACCATGCCCGACGGACTGCTCTTCGACCCCGGCCTCAAGGATCTCTCCGCCGAGGAGGTCTACGACCGCATCGCCGTCGACCTCCGCCGGATGCGCCGTCTGTCGACCCTGCGCGGCAAGGGCGTGGGCGACATCCTCGGCGGACCGCTCGGCAGCCCGCGCGACTATGTCGACCTGGACGAGTTCTACCGCCGGGGCCTGTGCCAGGGCCTCGACCTGCACCGGGGGCAGGGGCGTGGGTTCCTGCCCGGCGGCCTGGTCGAGGAGATCCGCGCGCTGAGCCATCCGCCGCTGCCGTGGGACGCCCAACTGGCCCGCTGGTTCGACGAGTTCGTGCCCCGTCCGGAGCCGGTACGGTCGTACGCCCGGCCCTCGCGCCGCCAGTCCTCCACCCCCGACATCCCGCGCGCGGGACGCTACTTCCCGCCCGAGGAGATCGCCCGCTGCACCTTCGGCGTCGTCCTCGACACCTCCGGCTCCATGGACCGCACGCTGCTCGGCAAGGCGCTCGGTGCCATCGCCTCGTACGCCGAGGCCCGCGACGTACCGGCCGCACGCGTCGTCTTCTGCGACGCGGCCCCGCACGACGCCGGATTCCTGCCGGTCACCGAGATCGCCGGGCGCGTGCGGGTGCGCGGCCGCGGCGGTACGGTCCTCCAGCCCGGCATCGACCTGCTGCACCGGGCGGACGACTTCCCGCCGGGCGCTCCCATGCTGGTGATCACGGACGGCGACTGCGACACGCTCCGGGTGCGGCGCGAGCACGCCTATCTGATTCCCCAGGGCGCCCGACTGCCGTTCACCGCACGTGGGCCGGTGTTTCGCGTGCGGTGAGCCGGAATGTGATCGGATGGGTCCACGGAACCCCGCAACGGGACCCCATGCGAAAGGAAGAACCGTGGCAACCACGCGCTCCGCACACACGGTCTGGGAAGGCAACCTTCTCGAGGGCAACGGCGTCGTCACCTTCGACTCCTCCGGGGCCATCGGCGAGCAGCCGGTCACGTGGGCTTCGCGCGCCCAGGACGCGAACGGCAAGACCAGCCCCGAGGAGCTGATCGCCGCCGCCCACTCCAGCTGCTTCTCCATGGCCTTCTCGAACATGCTCGCCAAGGCCGGTACGCCGCCCACGAAGCTCGTCACCTCGGCGGACGTGTCCTTCCAGCCGGGTGAGGGGATCACCGGGATTCATCTCACGGTCGAGGGCACGGTTCCGGGGATCGACAACGACACGTTCGTCGCCACGGCGGAGGAGGCGAAGGTGGGGTGCCCGGTCAGCCAGGCGCTCACGGGGACGACGATCACGCTGTCGGCGAAACTGGCGTGACGCTCCGCTAGGGGGGCGGGGATGGCGCGGTTCGTTGTCGGCTGCGGCGCCGTCGTGGCTGATCGCGCGGTTCCCCGCGCCCCTTAGGGGCGTTGCTGTGCCGCCCTCTGAAAGTGACCGTATGCTCACTCAGTGACCTGAATGCCTCTCTGGGTACCCGTCCCATTGACAACAGCGCACTCAAGTTTTGTGCTGGAGTGCGGGAGCGGCCCTGGCGGAAGGGGACAGCGATGGCACGTGCGGTCGGAATCGATCTCGGGACCACGAACTCGGTGGTCGCCGTCCTGGAGGGCGGCGAACCCACCGTCGTCGCCAATGCGGAGGGGGCCAGGACCACACCGTCGGTCGTGGCCTTCGCGAAGAACGGCGAGGTGCTCGTCGGTGAGGTGGCCAAACGGCAGGCCGTGACGAACGTGGAGCGCACGGCTCGCTCCGTGAAGCGGCACATGGGCGACGGAAGCTGGCGGTTCCCGGACCAGCGCGACATCGACGGCACCCGCTACCGGGCGCAGGAACTGTCCGCCCGCGTCCTGCAGAAACTGAAGCGGGACGCGGAGTCCTACCTCGGCGAGGACGTCACCGACGCGGTGATCACCGTACCGGCGTACTTCGACGACGCCCAGCGGCAGGCGACCAAGGAAGCCGGGGAGATCGCGGGCCTGAAGGTGCTGCGGATCATCAACGAGCCGACGGCAGCCGCGCTCGCCTACGGCCTCGACCGCGGCGAGGAGCAGACCGTGCTGGTCTTCGACCTCGGCGGCGGCACCTTCGACGTGTCGCTGCTGGAGATCGGTGACGGCGTCATCGAGGTCAAGGCCACCAACGGCGACACACACCTCGGCGGCGACGACTGGGACCAGCGGGTCATGGAGTACCTGGTCAAGCGGTTCAAGGGGTCGTACGGCATCGACCTCGGCAACGACAAGATGGCGCTGCAACGGCTGCGCGAGGGTGCCGAGAAGGCCAAGATCGAGCTGTCGTCGTCCACCGAGACCACGATCAACCTCCCCTACATCACCGCCTCCGCCGAGGGGCCGCTCCACCTCGACGAGAAGCTGACCCGTGCCCAGTTCCAGGAGCTGACCGCCGATCTCCTCGACCGCTGCAAGACCCCCTTCCACCAGGCGGTCAAGGACGCCGGCATCAAGCTCTCCGCGGTCGACCATGTGATCCTCGTCGGCGGCTCGACCCGGATGCCGGCGGTGACCGAACTGGTCAAGGAGCTGACCGGCAAGGACCCGCACAAGGGCGTCAACCCGGACGAGGTCGTGGCCGTCGGCGCCGCCCTCCAGGCCGGTGTCATCCGCGGCGACGTCAAGGACGTCCTGCTGCTCGACGTCACCCCGCTGTCCCTGGGCATCGAGACCAAGGGCGGCATCATGACCAAGCTCATCGAGCGCAACACCACGATCCCGACCCGGCGTTCGGAGATCTTCACCACCGCCACCGACAACCAGCCCTCGGTCGGCATCCAGGTCTACCAGGGCGAACGCGAGATCGCCGCCTACAACAAGAAGCTCGGCGTCTTCGACCTCACCGGACTGCCGCCCGCCCCGCGCGGGGTCCCGCAGATCGAGGTCGCGTTCGACATCGACGCCAACGGGATCATGCACGTCTCCGCCAAGGACCTCGCCACCGGCCGCGAGCAGAAGATGACCGTCACCGGCGGCTCGGCCCTCCCCAAGGACGACATCGACCGCATGATGCGCGAGGCCGAGCAGTACGCGGAGGAGGACCGCAACCGCCGCGAGGCCGCGGAGACCCGCAACCAGGCCGAGCAACTCGTCTACCAGACCGAGAAGTTCCTGCGGGAGAACGAGGACAAGGTCCCCGCCGACACCAAGTCGGAGGTCGAGTCCGCGATCACCGAACTCAAGGAACTCCTGGAGCGCAACGCCGAGACCAACGAACTGCGCACCGGCGTCGAGAAACTCGCCTCCGTCAGCCAGAAGATGGGCCAGGCCATGTACGCCCAGGCCCAGCAGACACCGACGGAGGACGCCGGTCAGCAGACCTCGCCGCAGGACGAGGAAGGCGTGGTGGACGCGGAGATCGTCGACGACGACCGGGACCAGAAGGGCGGCGCTGCGTAGCCCTCAGAACCCCGCCCGCTCCCAGCCCCGTCGCTCCGGACGTGGGCCCAGCTGCTTCGGGTCGCGGCTGCGGTAAACGATGTACGGCCGGAACAGGTACTGCACCGGCGCGCTGAACATGTGCACCAGACGGCTGTACGGGACGAACGCGATCAGGGCCATGCCGATCACCGCGTGGATCTGGTACAGCACGGGCACGCCCGCCATGCGTGCGGTGTCGGGCTGGAGGGTGAACAGGCTGCGGGCCCAAGGGGCGATGGACGCACGGTAGTTGTAGCCGTCGCCGGAGGCATGGCCGAGCTTGGCGACCAGGCCCAGCACGATCGCGGCGAGCAGGACGACGTACATGACCTTGTCGTTGGCCGTCGTCGCGCGGAACACCGGCGCGTTGGTGCGGCGGCGGTAGATCAGGAGCACGATCCCGGCGACCGTGAGGACACCGGCCGCGGTGCCGCCGTACAGGGAGAGCAGGTGGTACGAGCGCTCGCTGACGCCGATCGTGTCGGTCCAGGACATCGGGATGAACAGGCCCACGAGGTGGCCGACGAGGACGAACAGGATGCCGTAGTGGAAGGCGGGGGAGGCGATGTTGAGCAGCTTCGACTCGTGGATCTGCGAGGAGCGTGTGGTCCAGCCGAACTGGTCGTAGCGGTAGCGCCAGAGGAGCCCCGCGGCCAGGAGGACGAAGGCGACGTACGGCAGGACGCCCCAGAGGAAGACGGTCATGAGCGGGCTCCGGTGCGGACGGGCGGCAGGGTCGCGCACACGGCGTCCAGGACGCAGGCGTACGGGGTGCCGAAGTCGGTGAGGCGGGAACGGAGTTGCTCCAGGCCGGCGCGGTGGTCGGTGAGCAGGTCGGTGTTGCCGGTGCGGGAGGCGAACTCCAGGACCGCGGGCAGGAAGTCCGGCAGTTCCTCGCCGGTGAACTCCAGGCCGTGGGCGCGGTAGACCTCCTTGAAGCGGACCAGGGACATGCCCCTGCGCCGGGTGTCACCGTCGTGCCACCAGCTCAGGTACAGGCTGTGGCGGTTCTTGAAGTCGAAGACCTGGACGTAGTGCGCGGCCAGTTGCTGCGGGTCGGTCACCGCCGCGTGGTCGGTGAACTCCCGCAGCTGCGGGGCGGCTTCGCGCAGCAGCGGAAGCCGGGCACGGAACTCGTCGTCCGGGTAGGTGAGACAGAGCGCCGCCGCCTGGTAGAGCACCTCGAACGTGGGCATCAGGTCTCCTCCTCCTTGTCCGCGGTCTGCCGGTGGCGCAGCGCGTGGAAGTTCTCCACGGACACGAGCGGCAGATGGGTACGGCCCCCGGAGTCCTGGCCGAACGGCCCGTCGCCGCCCATGCCGGGGCCGCCGTCGTAGTCGAGGCTGCACCCGCCCGGCAGCGCCGACTCCTCCAGCCGCCGCGCGTCGCCGACAGCCGCCGTCGGGATCACATACCGGTCCTCGTACTTGGCGATCGCCAGCAGCCGGTACATCTCCTCGATCTCGCCGGCCCGCATGCCGACGGCGCGCGCGACCGACGGATCGGGCTGCTCGCCGAGGTTGATGGCGCGCATGTGGGAGCGCATCGCGGCGAGCTTCTCCAACGACGCCCGGACCGGGGCGACATCGCCCGCGGTGAAGAGCTCCGCCAGATACTCCAGCGGAATGCGCAGGGTGTCGATCGCGCCGAAGAGGTTCCGCGCGTCCTCGCCGTCGTGCCCGGTCTCCGTCAGCGCCTCGACGACCGGCGACAACGGCGGGATGTACCAGACCATCGGCATGGTGCGGTACTCCGGATGCAGCGGTAGTGCCACCCGGTACGTGCTGATCAGCGCGTGCACGGGCGACCGCCGGGCCGCCTCCACCCAGTCGTACGGGATCCCCGCCTCCGCACAGGCCCGCCGCACCCCGGGATCTTCCGGGTCGAGGAAGACGCCCAACTGCGCCGCGTACAGCTCCTGTTCGTCGACCACGGAAGCCGCGGCCGTCACCCTGTCCGCGTCGTACAGCACCACCCCGAGATAGCGCAGCCGCCCCACGCACGTCTCCGAGCAGACCGTCGGCAGACCCACCTCAAGGCGCGGATAACACAGCGTGCACTTCTCGGCCTTGCCGGTGCGGTGGTTGAAGTAGACCTTCTTGTACGGGCATCCCGTCACGCACATCCGCCAGCCCCGGCAGCGGTCCTGGTCCACCAGGACGATGCCGTCCTCCGCCCGCTTGTACATCGCGCCGGACGGACAGGACGCCACACAGGACGGGTTGAGGCAGTGCTCGCAGATGCGCGGGAGATAGAACATGAAGGTCTGCTCGAACTCGAACCGCACCTTGTCGGCGGCCTGCCTGCGGACCCGCTCGACCATCGGATCGAGGTCGCCGTGGGCGGGGGCGCCCGCGAGATTGTCGTCCCAGTTCGACGACCACTCGATCTTCATGGGTTTGCCGTCGAGCTGTGAGACGGGCTGGGCCACCGGGTAGTCGTCGCCGAGCGGGGCGTCGGTGAGGTTCTTGTAGTCGTAGGTCCAGGGCTCGTAGTAGTCCTTGATCTCCGGGAGCCTGGGGTTGGAGAAGATGCCGGCGAGCTTCTTGAAACGGCCGCCGGCCTTCAGCGTCAGCGCACCCCGCCGGTTCAGCTGCCAGCCGCCCTGCCACGTGTCCTGGTCCTCGTAGCGGCGCGGATAGCCCTGGCCGGGGCGGGTCTCGACGTTGTTGAACCAGACGTACTCCATGCCCTGGCGGTTGGTCCACGCCTGCTTGCAGGTCACCGAGCAGGTGTGGCAGCCGATGCACTTGTCGAGGTTCATCACCATCGCGATCTGGGCCATCGGGCGCATCAGTACTCGACCTCCTGGCTGCGGCGGCGGATCACCGTCACCTCGTCGCGCTGGTTGCCCGTGGGGCCCAGGTAGTTGAACGCCCAGGAGAGCTGGGCGTAGCCGCCGACCAGGTGGGACGGCTTGAGGATCAGCCGGGTCAGGGAGTTGTGGATGCCGCCGCGCTGCCCGGTCGTCTCCGTCTTCGGCACGCCCACCGTGCGTTCCTGCGCGTGATGCATGTAGACGGTGCCGTGCGGGATGCGGTGCGAGACGACGGCACGGGCGACGACCACGCCGTTGCGGTTGACCGCCTCGATCCAGTCGTGGTCCTTGACGCCGATCGCGTCCGCGTCCTGCGGGGACATCCAGATGTTCTGGCCGCCGCGGGACAGCGCCAGCATGAAGAGGTTGTCCTGGTACTCGGAGTGGATGGACCACTTGTTGTGCGGGGTGAGATAACGGACCGTCACCTCGCTCTGGCCGTCCGGTCCGAGGCGGGGTTCGCCGAAGAGGCGGTTCATGTCCAGGGGCGGCCGGTACACCGGCAGCGCCTCG
This sequence comes from Streptomyces sp. 4N124, assembly GCF_052245395.1. Lineage (NCBI taxonomy): Bacteria > Bacillati > Actinomycetota > Actinomycetes > Kitasatosporales > Streptomycetaceae > Streptomyces > Streptomyces sp. 4N124. The sequence goes on along the minus strand of NZ_JBQQBS010000041.1, from coordinate 55,861 downwards.
CCCAGCTCGTGGATCCAGTCGTGGTCCAGGAAGAAGTGCTGGCGCCCGGTGAGCGTGTGCCAGGGCTTGAGGCGCTCGGTGTTGAGCGTGAACGCCGTGTAGCGGCGCCCGCCGGACTCGCTGCCCGACCACTCCGGCGAGGTGATGACCGGGACGGGCGCGGCCTGTGTGTCCGCGTACGTGACCCGCTTGCCCTCGTGCTCGGCGGCCAGGTGTGCCATGTCCTGCCCGGTGCGCGCCTCCAGGGTGCGGAAGCCCTGGGTGGCGAGGCGGCCGTTGGTGGTGCCGGACAGGGCGAGGATCGTGTTCGCGGCCTTCACCGCCGTATCGAGGGAGGGGCGGCCTTCGTACGCCGTGCCGTTCAACTGCCGCAGATCCTCCACCTCCTCGGTCGGCCACAATGCGATCCCTTTGGCGGGCAGGCCCAGTTGCTCCACGAGCGGGCCGAGCGCGGTGAACTTCTTGCCGATGGCCGTGTAGTCACGCTCCACCACGGTCAGGTGGGGCATCGTCCTCCCGGGCACGGGGTCGCACTCCCCGCGCTTCCAGTCCCGGACCATCCCGCCCGGCTGGGCGATCTCGCCCGGTGTGTCGTGCTGGAGGGGCGACGCGACCAGGTCCTTGCGCACCCCGAGATGGTCGACGGCCAGCTCGCTCAGCCTCTCGGCCAGTGCCTTGAACGTGTCGAAGTCGGTGCGCGCCTGCCACGGCGGGTCCACGGCCGGGGTGAAGGAGTGCACGTAGGGGTGCATGTCCGTGCTGGACAGGTCGTGCTTCTCGTACCAGGTCGCGGCGGGCAGGACGACGTCCGACAGCAGCGTCGACGAGGTCTGCCGGAAGTCCAGCGACAGCAGCAGGTCGAGCTTGCCCTCGGGCGCCTCGTCCCGCCAGGTCACGTCCCTCGGGCGCTCGCCTGGCTCGGCCTCCCGCGCGCTCAGCGACGACTGCGTGCCCAGCAGATGCTTGGTGAAGTACTCGGCGCCCTTCGCCGACGAACCCAGCAGATTGGCCCGCCACAGCGTCAGCACACGCGGCCAGTTCTCCGGCGCGTCCGGGTCCTCGCACGCGAACTTCAGGGTCCCGGCGCGGAGTTCGGCCACCACCCGCGACACCGGATCGCCGAACGCCCCGCCCAGCTCCAGCGGATTGCGGTCGAAGGTCGGATACGACGGCATCCACCCCGAACGCGCCGACAGGGCAAGGCAGTCCGCGCCGGTCATCCCCGCGAACCGGCCCTCACCCAGCGGCGAGGCGAGCACATCGGCGGTGAACCGGTCGTAGCGCCACTGGTCGGTGTTGAGGAACCAGTACGCGGTGCCGATCATCTGGCGCGGCGGACGCGACCAGTCTGAGGCGGCGGCCAGCGTCGCCCAGCCGGTCACCGGACGGCACTTCTCCTGGCCCACGTAGTGCGCCCAGCCGCCACCGTTGCGGCCCTGGCAGCCGGTGAGCTGGAGCAGGGCGAGGAAGGCGCGGTAGATCGTCTCGGAGTGGAACCAGTGGTTCGTCCCCGCGCCCATCAGGATCATGCAGCGGCCCTTCGACCGCTCGGCCGTCCGCGCGAACTCCCGGGCGATCTTCACGCACTTGGCCGCAGGGACGGACGTGTGCGCTTCCTGCCAGGCGGGCGTGCAGGGCGAGCCGGCGTCCTCGTAGGAGGCGGGCCAGCGGCCGGGCAGGCCGTGGCGGAAGATGCCGTACTGGGCCAGCAGCAGGTCGAAGACCGTGGTGACCAGCGGGCCGTCGGAGCCGCCCAGCCGGGTCGCCGGGACTCCCCGCCGCAGGACGTCCCCGCGCCCCTGTCCGTGCTCGCCGCCCTCGGTGTCGAAGCGCGGGAGCAGTACCGCCACGCCTCCCGAAGCCTGATGGCCGTACAGGCTCAACTGCGGTTCGATGGGGCCGAGTTCGAGGTTCCAGCGGCCCTTGCCGGAGTCGGTCCAGCGGAAGCCGAGCGAGCCGTTCGGGACGACCGCTCGCCCGCTCGCCGCGTCCAGCACGACCGTCTTCCACTGCGCACCCTCGCCCTCGTGCCCCAGGTCGGCGGCGCGCAGGAACTTCCCGGGGACGTAGGCGCCGTCCCGTTCGGTGAGGGTCACCAGGAAGGGCAGGTCGGTGAACTTCCGTACGTAGTCCGCGAAGAACGGCGTCTCGCGGTCGACGAAGAACTCCCTCAAAATCACATGGCCCATCGCGAGCGCGAGGGCGCCGTCCGTGCCGGGGTGCGGATGCAGCCACTCGTCGGCGAACTTCGCGTTGTCCGCGTAGTCGGGGGCGACGACCACGACCTTCTGGCCGCGGTAGCGGGCCTCGGCCATCCAGTGCGCGTCGGGCGTGCGGGTCACCGGGACGTTGGAGCCCCACATCATCAGATACGCGGCGTCCCACCAGTCGCCCGACTCCGGTACGTCGGTCTGGTCGCCGAAGACCTGCGGCGAGGCGACGGGCAGGTCCGCGTACCAGTCGTAGAACGACAGCATCGGGGCGCCGATCAGCGAGTGGAAACGGGCGCCCGCCGCGTGCGACACCATCGACATCGCCGGGATGGGGGAGAAGCCGGCGATGCGGTCGGGGCCGTACGTCTTGATGGTGTGGACATGCGCGGCGGCGACGATCTCGACCGCCTCGTCCCAGCCGGCGCGGACCAGGCCGCCCTTGCCGCGGGCCTGCTGGTAGCGGCGGCGGCGCGCGGGGTCCCGCTGGATGTCGGCCCAGGCGAGGACGGGGTCCCGCAGGCGTTCCTTCGCCTCCCGGTACATCTTCAGGAGCACACCGCGGACGTACGGGTAACGCACACGGGTGGGGGAGTAGGTGTACCAGGAGAACGCGGCGCCCCGCGGGCAGCCGCGGGGCTCGTACTCGGGGCGGTCGGGGCCGACGCTCGGATAGTCGGTCTGCTGGGTCTCCCAGGTGATGATGCCGTCCTTGACGTACACCTTCCAGCGGCACGAGCCGGTGCAGTTCACGCCGTGCGTGGAGTTCACGACCTTGTCGTGGCTCCAGCGGTCCCGGTAGAAGGCGTCCGCCTCCCGGCCGCCGGTCAGGCCGATGCTGTGCAGGTCGGGGGAGGGCGTGCCGGAGCGGAAGAACCTCCCGGTGCGCAGCAGGAACGCGGCCGGCTCGGCGGGCGGCATCTGCGTGTCGGTCACGTGCGCTCCCTTGCTTGCCCCGGCTTCAAAGCTAGGGGCGAGCAGGCGAGCGCACCTGTTCACGGCGCCCGTACGGGTCAGGCCTTACGGGCGACTCCCGCATACACCGGCACGATGCCCTCGGCCTGGACCGCCACGTCCTCCGGGTCCGGCCGCCAGCCCGTCACCGGGATCACGCCGGGGCCCAGCAGTTCCAGGCCGTCGAAGAAGCGCGAGAACTCGGCGAGCGAACGGGGGAAGAACGGGGTGCCGCTGCGCCGGAAGTTCTCCGCCGCCTTCCCGATCGCCTCCGGGCTGAGGTCCGGGGTGACCTGGGACAGGACCAGGTAGCTGCCCGGGGCGAGCGCGGCGACGTACTTCCGCAGCAGTCCGTACACGTCGTCGCCGTCGGGGTCGTCGCCCAGGTAGTGCGTCAGCGCGACCAGCGACAGCGCCACCGGCGCACCGAGGTCCAGGGACTGACCGGCCCGGCTCAGCAGGGTGTCGATGTCACGGACGTCGGCGTGCACGTACTCGGTCGCACCCTCCGCCGAGCCGTGCAGCAGGGCCTCCGCGTGCCGCAGGACGATCGGGTCGTTGTCGGCGTACACCACCTTCGACTCCGGTGCGACCTGCTGGGCCACCTGGTGCAGATTGGGCTCGGTGGGGATGCCCGTGCCGATGTCCAGGAACTGGCGGATCCCCGCCTCGGCCACCGTCCGGGTCGCCCGGTGCATGAAGCGGCGGTTGGCGCGCGCCCCGCGCAGTACCGTGCCGTCGACGGCCAGGATCCTGCGGGCCAGCTCCTCGTCCACCGGGTAGTTGTCCTTGCCGCCCAGCCACCAGTCGTAGACCCGGGCGGGATGCGGACGGCTGGTGTCGATGCGGGCGAACTCGGCCTCGGATCCGGTCATGCGGTGTCTTCTCCTACGACTTCGGGTCGGGGTGGTGGCTCAGCAGTTCCCGCGATGGTCCTGAAGGATCTTCTTGGTCTGCTCGGCGGACGCGGCACGCGCCGTCATGTGGTCCAGCACCTCCAGGTGCGTGGAGACCTCCTTGCGGGAGTCGAGATAGAGCGCACCGGTCAGATACTCGGTGAAGACCATGTCGGGAAGCTCGGGCTCGGCGAACCGGAACAGCGTGAAGGGCGCGTACGTCCCCGGGTGCGGGCCCGCCTTGAACTCGGCGATCTGGAGGGTGGCGCGGTCGCGCTCGGCGAACTCCAGCAGCTTGTCGATCTGTTCGCGCCGCACGGAGCCGTCGTCGCTCACGGGACGGAGCAGGACCGTTTCATCCATGATCACCCACAGGTGGGGGCGGTCGTCGCGCTCCAGAAGCTGCTGCCGGGCCATGCGCAGCGACACATGCCGCTCGATGGCCTCCGGACCGGTCTGCCCGATCGTCCCGGCCTCCAGCACGGCCCGCGCATACGCCTCCGTCTGCAGCAGACCGGGCACGAAGTGCGGCTCGTAGGAGCGGATGATCCGGGCGGCGCCCTCCAGGCTCACATACAGGCTGAACCAGTCCGGCAGCACATCGTGGAACCGCTGCCACCAGCCCGGCTGGTTCGCCTCCTCGGCGAGCGAGACGAACGACGCCGCCTCCTCCTCGGGCACGCCATACGCATCGAGCAGCAGCTGGACGTACGGGATCTTCAGCGCGACATCGGCCATCTCCATGCGCCGCACGGTCGCGGGGGCCACCCGCAGGACCTGTGCGGCATCCTCACGCTTGAGGCCGGCCGCCTCGCGCAGCTCCTGCAGCCGCTTGCCGAGCACCACCTGGCCGACCGTGGGCGCGGGTCGCCGCTCGCTCACGCCACGCCTCCCCTACGTGCCGAAGTTCGGGAGCAGTGTGTCATGTTCGGGTGGGTGTCCGACAGAAACGGTGGTGAGTCTCTCACCACGGGGTGCTTCCCCGGAGAGCACGTCAGGGCAGCAGTGACTGGAGGTACTTGAGTGTCGCCGGATCGGCCGGGAGCAGTGTCTCGATGGCCAGCTCGGCGACGGTCACGTCCATCGGGGTGTTGAAGGTGGAGATGGAGGAGATGAAGGACAGCACCCGGCCGTCGTGCTCGATGCGCATCGGGAGGGCGAAGTACGGGACCGGTCCGGCCGGTTCCTCTGCGCGTTCCGCATCCTCGTCCGGCACCGGAAACGCGGCGACCTCCTCGTACAACTCCCGCAGCGGTTCGGAGCGTTGCAGCGCGATCTGCCGTTCCATCTGGGCGAGCAGATGGCCGCGCCACTCGCGCAGATTGCGGATCCGCGGCGCGAGGCCCTCCGGGTGGAGGGTGAGCCGCATCGCGTTCAGGGGCGGCATGAGCAGCGACTCGGGCAGGCCGTCGAGCAGGGCCAGGATGCCCCGGTTCGCGGCCACGACGTTGTACGTCGCGTCCACCACGAAGGCCGGGTAGGGCTCATAGCCCTGGATCAGCTGCTCGATGCCCTCGCGCAGCGTGTTCAGCGCCGGGTCGTCCAGCGGGGTCTCCCGGTAGCGCGGGGCGTAACCGGCTGCCAGGAGCAGGGCGTTGCGCTCCCGCACCGGCACGTCGAGATGCTCGGCCAGCCGCAGCACCATCTCCTCGCTCGGCCGGGAGCGGCCGGTCTCGATGAAGCTGATGTGCCGGGCGGAGGAGTCGGCCCGCAGCGCCAGCTCCAGCTGACTGACCCGCCGCCGCTCCCGCCAGGCCCGCAGCAGGGGACCGACGCCGTCGTCGGCGGGGAGTACGGCGCCGTCGGACGCGGGAGTGGTCATAGGACGACCGTAGTCCAGGGGCGTCGAAATGTGTCCGGAACAGATCTCCGGGCACCCGTCTGACCAGGGCGTCAAGTGCGCGGCTGTGGCACGCTGAAGAGGAACCCCGACGCCCTGGAAGGAGCGAGGCCATGCCCCTCGAACCGCTGTCGCAGAAGGAGATCGAGGAGCGGCTGGCGGAGCTGCCGGGCTGGTCCCTGGACGGGGACCGTATCGCCCGCTCCTACCGGCTGCGCTCACACCTCGCGGCCACCGCGATGGTCGTCCACATCGCCCAGGTCCAGGAGGAGCTCGACCACCACTCCGACCTCACCCTCGGCTACAACACCCTGTCACTGAGCGTGAACACGCACACGGTGGGCGCGGTGACCGAGCGGGACTTCAAGCTGGCCCGCCGGGTGGAGGAACTGGCGCCGGCCCACGGGGCGAAGTGACGCGGTGCTGGACTACGACAAGGAAGCCGACGCCTACGACATCACACGCGGCGGCGAACCCCGGGCCGCCGCGGCTGCCGACGCCGTCCTGGGCCTGCTGCCCGGCGTGACCGGCCGCCTCCTCGACGTGGCCTGCGGCACCGGCATCGTGACCCGGCGGCTCGCGGCGGCCCGGCCCGGCCTGCGGGTGACCGGCGCGGATCTGACGTCCGGGATGGCCCGCATGGCCGCGGCTCGCCTGCCCGGCGCGGTCGTGCTCGCCGACAGCCGACGGCTGCCGTTCCCGGACCGGGCGTTCGACGCCGTGACCAGCGTGTGGCTGCTGCATCTGCTCGACGAACCCGACGACGTGCGGGCCGCCGTCGCCGAGTGCGCCCGGGTGCTGCGGCCGGGCGGTGTGTACGTCACCACCGTCGACAAGGCCGCCTCGCACGACGTGGGCAGTGACATCGATGCCATGCTCGCCCCGCGCCCACGCCGCCCCGCCCGGGACGAGGCGGCGGCCGTGACGTCGTACGCCGCCGAACAGGGACTGCTCCCCGCCGGGCAGGCCCGCTTCCCGGGTGTGGGTCAGGGCCGCAGCCCCCGGCGGACCGCCGCCGACCTGCGGCGCGGCTGGTTCACCCAGCTGCCGCCCGGCGAGCCGCGCACCGAAGGGTTCGCCGAGCTGCTGGCGACGCTCCCCGACCAGGACCGGCCGCGCCCCGACCCCGTGTTCTCCCTCCGGGCCTTCAGGAAGCCGCCCGACGACTGAACTCCATGATCCAGTTCGTCAGCCAGGTCTCCCCGCCTGGGGAACGTGTCGTCGGCTCTCTCGGTGCCGGGCACCACATCTCCGCCTGTCCGGCGTTTGAGGACGAGGCCGTTCAGGCCGAAGCGGGGGTGTGGGGGCGGCAGCCCCAGCCACGGCCACGTACGCCGACCCGCACCTGAAACCCCGGATGCGGGCGGCTCACGCCAGCGCAGCGCCGTGGCTGCTCATGAGCGGTCTCCAGTAGTTCCGGCGGGCAGGGTGTCCGCCAAGTAGGCGTCCAGATCGGGGAGTTCGGGCGCGAGGATGTGCCGTACCCAGGCATCGCGTTCGTGCAGGATCGGCGGCAGCTCCCAGACGCAGCCGATCCACGGCTTGTCCGGGGTAATGAAGTGCGTGGGATCGTGGTCCGGGCAGCCGAGCACCGGCTGGCCCGCCGAGGCGCCGCGGAAGTGCAGGACGTTGTCCCACACCCAGCTGTACGCGTTGAGATAGGCGCCGTCGTCACCGCCCCGGTGCAGCACGACGAAGGTCGCCGGCGGAGTGCCGTCCGGTTCCGGCAGCAGCTCCGGTAGGAAGGCGTACGCCGCCTTCTCGACGTCCGGCGCGATGCCCGCCGGGTCGGCGGTGACGTGGTAGCGCTTGATGTGTCGCCCGGCCACCTCGATCGGCGGCGGCACGGTCAGCAGTTTCTCGGTGAAGCTCATGGCAGGACGCTAGGACCGCTTCACTGCCACCATGTGTCAGTGAAGTCCAGCCGCCTGATCTCGATCCTGCTGCTCCTCCAGACCCGCGGCCGGATGACCGCGGCCCAGCTCGCCGAGGAACTGGAGGTCTCCGTCCGCACGGTCTACCGGGACGTCGACGCGCTGAGCGCGGCCGGTGTCCCGCTGTACGGCGACGCGGGCCACGACGGCGGCTATCGGCTGCTGGACGGCTACCGCACCCGCCTCACCGGCCTGACCGCCGACGAGGCCGAGGCGCTGTTCCTCGCCGGGATCCCGGGACCCGCCGCCGAGCTGGGCCTCGGCTCCGTACTCGCCGCCGCCCAGCTCAAGGTCCGCGCCGCACTGCCCGCGGAGCTGCGCGCCCACGCCGACCGGATCAGCGGCCGCTTCCACCTCGACGCCCCCGGCTGGTACGCGGACGGCGAGGAGGCCCCGTATCTCCCGGAGGTCGCCGATGCCGTGTGGAACAGCAGGGTGCTGCACGTCGTCTACCGGCGCTGGCGCGAGCCCACCGACGTGGAGCGCCGCCTGGAACCGTACGGACTGGTCCTCAAGGCGGGCCGCTGGTACGTGGTCGCCGGTCCCGGGCCGCGCACCTTCCGGGTCGACCAGATCCTCGAACTCACCGCGTCGGACGAGGAGTTCACGCGTCCCGGCGACTTCGATCTGACGGCCTACTGGGAGGCGTACCAGAGGGACTTCCACGACCGGCTGTACCGGGCGGAAGCGGTGGTGCGCCTGGCGCCGTCGGCGACGCTCTCCGGCCCGCTCGCCCGCGCCGCGGCCACCAACGGCCGTACCGACGAGACCGGTTGGATCCAGGCCACCGTCCCCATCGAGTCCGTCGATCACGCGACGGGCGAGTTTCTACGTCTGGGCACGGACATCGAGGTGCTGGGCCCGCCCGAGCTGCGGGCGAAGATCGCCCGGTCGGTCGCCGAACTGGCCGAAAGATACGGCAACTTCGAGGTGCACGGCGACCACTGAGAGGCCGGAACCCGTCCGACCTCCAGGAGGTACGTCTCGTGCAGCACCCGCACAAGCACCGCAGACGAAGGGTCGTCGTCTCCGCGCTGGGCGCCACGGCCGCGCTGATCGCCGCCGGACTCACCGCGCTGACCGGCCCCGGCACGGCCGAGGCGGCCACCGCACGCCAGGTCGAGGCCCTCGACCGGGGTGTGGTCAGCGTCCACACCAGCAGTGGCAACCTGGTCAGCTGGCGCTGGCTCGGCACCGACCCGGGCGACGTCTCCTTCAACGTCTACCGCGCCGGTACGAAGGTCAACGCGACCCCGATCACCGGCTCCACCAACTACTTCCACTCCGGCGCGCCCGAACAGGCCGACTACACCGTCCGCGCGATCGTCGGCGGCGTCGAGCAGGCCGACTCGGTCCACGCGATCCAGTTCCGCACCGGCTACAAGGACGTCCCCATCTCCCCGCCCGCGGGCGGCACCACGCCCGACGGCGTCGCGTACACCTACGAGGCCAACGACGCCTCCGTCGGCGACCTCGACGGCGACGGCGCCCTCGACTTCGTCCTGAAGTGGCAGCCCACCAACGCCAAGGACAACTCCCAGTCCGGCTACACCGGCAACACCATCGTCGACGGCATCAAGCTCGACGGCACCCGGCTGTGGCGTATCGACCTGGGCCGCAACATCCGCTCCGGCGCGCACTACACGCAGTTCCAGGTGTACGACTACGACGGCGACGGCAAGGCCGAGGTCGCCATGAAGACGGCCGACGGCACGCGGGACGGCACCGGCGCGTTGATCGGCAGCGCGTCCGCCGACCACCGCAACTCCAGTGGCTATGTGCTCTCCGGACCGGAGTACCTGACCATGTTCAACGGGCAGACCGGCAAGGCGATGGGCACGGTCGACTACGTCCCGGCCCGGGGCTCGGTGGCGTCGTGGGGCGACTCCTACGGCAACCGGGTCGACCGATTCCTCGCCGGCACCGCCTACTTGGACGGCGCCCGCCCCTCGCTCATCATGGCGCGCGGCTACTACACCCGCTCCGTGATAGCGGCCTGGGACTGGCGGGGCGGCACCTTCACCCGCCGCTGGACCTTCGACACCAACTCCTCCACCAACACGGGGAAGGGGTACGACGGTCAGGGCAACCACAGTCTGTCCGTCGCGGACGTGGACGCCGACGGCAAGGACGAGATCGTGTACGGCGCCATGACCGTGGACGACAACGGCCATGGGCTGTGGACGACGAAGCTGGGCCACGGCGACGCGGGTCATGTGGGCGACCTCAACCCCGCCCGCTCGGGCCTGGAGTACTTCAAGGTCTCGGAGGACACCTCCAAGCCCGGCTCCTGGATGGCCGACGCTCGCACAGGTGCGCTCCTGTGGCAGACGGCCTCCGGTGCCGACAACGGGCGCGGGGTGTCCGCGGACATCCACGCGGGGTCCGCGGGCGCCGAGTCCTGGTCCGCCTCCGACACCACCCTGCGCTCCCCGACCGGAGCCTCGCTGGGTCGCGAGCCGTCCAGCATCAACTTCGTGAACTGGTGGGACGGCGACACCACCCGCGAACTCCTCGACGGCACACGCATCGACAAGTACGGCACGTCGTCGGACACGCGGCTGCTGACCGGTGCCTCGGTCCACTCCAACAACGGCACCAAGGCCACCCCGTCGTTGTCCGGCGACATCTTCGGTGACTGGCGCGAGGAGGTCGTCTGGCCGACGTCGAACAACACGGCCCTGCGGATCTACTCCACTCCGAACGAGACCGGCACGAAGATCACCACCCTGCTCCACGACACGATGTACCGCACCGCCCTGGCCTGGCAGAACACGGCCTACAACCAGCCCCCGCACCCGAGCTTCCACATCGGCAGCGGCATGGCGACGGCCCCCAGACCGACCGTCTACACCCCGTGAACGACGGTGGGTGCGGGACCGCCCGGGCCCGCACCCACCGGTTCGTGCTCAGCCGACCGCGCAGGTCTGGTCAGCCACCTTGAACGCCGTCGGTTTCGCATTCGCCCCCGACCAGCTCCCCGTGAACCCGAAGCTCACCGACGAGCCCGCCGCCACGTTGCCGTTCCAGCCCAGGTTCTTCGCTGTCACCGCTGAACCCGACTGCGTGTGATCGGCGTTCCAGAGCTGGGAGATGGTCTGGCCGTTCGGGAAGGTCCAGTTGAGGGACCAGCCCGACCAGGCACTCGTCCCGGTGTTGCTCAGCTGGACGTCCGCCTGGAAGCCGCCCGACCACTCGTTGGTCACCTTGTAGGTGACGGCGCAGGCGCCCGTCGGTGTGGGTGTCGGGTCGGTGCCGCCGCTGTCGGCGGTGTCGCCGTAGACGACGCCGCGGCCGTTCGTCGCCACGTACACCCGGCCGTACACGCGAGGGTCGCCGGTGATCGCCGCGCCCGTCCAACCCCACTGGTGGGCGTCGTCGTTGATGCGGGTCCAGGTGGCGCCGCGGTCGGTGGAGCGGAAGATGCCGCGTACACCGCCGATCTTCGCGCTGGTGTAGAGGGTCTGGTACGTCGCTCCGGGCGCCGCCTTGCCGAAGCCGATCGTGTCGGCCTGATCGACGTTCGGCAGCTTGGCGAAGGTGGCGCCGGAGTCGGTCGAGTGCCACAGGCCGTACGCACCGTCGCTCGCGCCGCCCGCCAGCCATACGTCCCCCTTCGTGCCGGGCAGCGCCTTGAAGCGGACGGTGTCGCCGGAGGGGAGTCCGGTCGCGGCCGACGCGGAGAAGGTCGCGCCGCCGTCCGTACTGACGTAGAACTTCCCGGACTTGAAGCCGTAGAAGGTCATCGGGTCGACCCGGTCGGACTCGACGATCGCGCCCGCCGGGATGCCGCTCGACGCCGACCAGGACGTGCCGAAGCCCGTCGCGTGGTGGACCCCCGTGCCCTGCGGACTCCACACGAACCGGCTGCCGTCGGCCGCCGCCGCGACCGTGCCGCCACCGCTGACGCCCGAAGGGTCCGTCCCCGCGAACCAGTTGGCGCCGTTGTCCGTCGAGAACGCGATGTGCGGTCCCGAGTCCAGGTTGCCGGCGCGGACCACGGTGTTCGGGTTGCTCTCCGCGAAGTCCAGGCTGGTCGTCGAGGTGAAGTTGGGTGAGGTGTACATCATCGGCGGGACCTTGGTGAGATCCGTGTGCCGGAAGCCGCCTATGTCGCCGAGCGCGCTGAGCAGGGGAGCGCCCGAGGGCGGTGACGCGAGGTCCAGCACGGCCGTCTCCTCCAGGCCCCGCACCATCGGCTTGATGGTGAACTGGCCTCCGCTGTCCCACTTCGACAGATCCTCGGTGCCGTAGATCGTCGCGCCCGTCCCGTACATCATCCGGTTCGAGTCGAACGGGTCGATCTCCAGCGACTCCGTCATCCAGCCCAGTTTCGGCGTCTGTTCGGGCGGCGCCGGGTTCGCGCCCCAGGTCAGCCAGGGCGACGACGAGACGTCCATCGTGTAGCGGTTCGAGCGGTCGGGGTACGACGTGTAGTCCCAGGCCTTCGTCCAGGTGGAGCCGCTGTCCGTCGAGCGGAAGATCTGGGTGTCCGGCCACCAGGAGCTGTACGCCGTCGCCATCACCGTGCCGGGCCGCTGCCGGTCGACGGTGAGACCGCTGAAGCCGTAGTACGTGTCGGCCTCCGCCACCGGGCTGATGTCCGTCCAGGTACCGGTCGCGGTCGCATACCGCCACAGCCGGCCCTTGCCACCGTCGTACGGACCGCCCGTGTCGCTGTAGGCGAGGTACAGATAGCCGTTCGTCGCGTCCAGCACGCCCTTGTGGGCCAGATAGCCGGTCGGCTGCCCGGCGACACGGGACCAGGTCGCCCCCGCGTCCGTCGAGCGGTACACCGCGTTGTCCTTGTCGGCGACCCCGACGTAGATCGTCCGTGTGGCGCTGCCCGCCGTACCGGTCGACTCGTCGAACGTGACCCAGACGATGCCCTGATTGTCGGAGGCGTAGCCGCTCGTGTCGCTCGGATCCTGCGCGTAGTTGCCGACGTTGGGGAAGTTCGTGACCTGCGACCACGTGACACCGGAGTCCGTCGACCGCCACAGCCCCTTGCCGCTGGGCGCCCCCAGATACAGCACGCTGTTCCTGTTCGGGTCGACGGCGAGCCGCTCACCCATGCCCCGGCCCGGCATGTTCCCGCCCAGCTTGAACGGCAGCTCGGCCTTCTGCCAGCTCGCCCCCCGGTCGGCGGAGCGCATGACGGCGCCGTTCCCCGGGTCCCAGCTGTTGGTGTACGTCCCGACCGCCGCGTACACCCTGTCGGGGTCGACGGAGTCGGAGGCCAGACTGACGACACCCGTGTGCGCCCAGTCGTCCCAGCCGACCGAGTCCAGCAGCGGCGTCCAGGTCTTCGTCGACTCCTGCCAGCGGTAGGCACCGCCGATGTCGGTACGGGCGTAGGCGAGGTTCTTCTCGGCGCGGTTGAAGACGATGCCGGGGACGAAGCCGCCGCCGTCGATGCGCGCGTTCTTCCAGGTGTAGGTGTCGGCGGCGATCGACACCTTCTTCGCGGCGATGACGTCGGAGGCGAGTGCGGGCGGGGTGCCGGCCAGGAGGCCGGCTGCTAGGGCCAGGACGGCCGTGAGGACGCGGGTTCTTCGCACGGGGGGTCCTTTCCTGGGTGGGGGAGGGATGTGGCGGTAAGCGCTTACTGCACAGCGCGAGAGTTGCCGGGCGGCCCTCTGTGCGGGAGAGGGCCGCCCGGCGGGGTGGCCTCGTCGTCCGGTGACGAGACCGCGCACGCGAAGCTTTGAGGCGGTTCCGCGGAAACGCCGTGCACGGGAGCGCCCCTTCAGGGGCGCGGGGAACTGCGCGACCAGCCACAACGGTCCCGCAGCCGAACACGGCCCAACCCGCGGAGCGCCCGGCGGGGACTATTCGAGAAGCTCCGCGTACGAGCCCATGGCCAGGGCGATGTCCGCCTGGGCCCAGAACCGGTGGTACGTGAAGGAGGGCGCGGCTCCGCCCGCCAGATAGGCCTCGATCTTCGACCAGGCCGGGTCGTCCTCGTAGAACGAGCGGATCGAGTCGAACGTCGACGACGAGTTGATCGCGTCACCGTTCGGCATCGTGCCGGTCCAGCCGGACGGGACGTGTACCCCGTCGTCGAACCGGCTGTAGTCCGCCCGTGTCTCCGGAACGGCGACGCCCAGCGCGTCCTGATGGTTGCTCCACATGCCGTCGAGCAGAGCCTTCGCCGTCGCCGCGGCCTCCGTGTCACCGGAGCGGTCCGCGTAGTACGTCAGGGTCTTGGCGTACGCGGCGGCCACACCGACGTCGTTGGTGTAGTCGGCGACGGTGACATGAAGTCCGTTGTTGGCGCCCGGACTTGACGGGTTCCAGGTGTCGGGCTGGCCCGACCACTGAAGTGTCGACGGAATCTGGTACGTGCCGTCGGGATTGACGGTCGTCTCGGACAGCGCCCAGTCGACCCACTTGTCGAGGACCGCCTTGGCGTCCGCGTTCCCCGTCTGCTGGTAGTACTCGGCCACCCGCTCCATCGACCACGCCTGGAAGCCGAACCACTGGTTGGACGGCGGGTCGTGGTAGACGGGCTGCTGGTCGTAGTACATGCCGTAGAACGTCGACTTCCCGGCCGGCGGAGTCGCGTACCGGCCCGCCCAGCTGTTGGTCGCGCCGCCCGCGATGCCGCCCTCGGCCGACTGCAGCCAGCGGTAGAACTCCAGCTGCCGGTCGAGCGACTTGGCCCAGTCCGCCTGGCCCGTCGCCGACTTGGGCTTCAGGTCGGCGTAGCTGCTCAGCGCGTACGCGGCCAGGGGGTTCTGGTAGCCGCCGTGTGCGTGACTGGAGCCGATGCGCCAGGACCAGCCCGCCGAGGTGTCGGTGGCACCGCCCCACGCGTAGTACCAGGACATCAGGTACATCGAGGCGTCCTTGCCGGTGCCGGCCGGGCAGGTGGTGGGCCCGACACAGTTGCCGACCTTCTTGAAGTACTTGTCGTACATCGAGTAGCGCAGGTAGTCGCCCATCTTCGCGGCCTTGCCGACGGTCGCGGAGACGTCACCGCCCTTGCCCTGCTCCTCGGCCCACTTGTCGGCCCAGTACGCGGCCTGCACGGCGCGCGCGTCGGCGTCCGGGGCGTTGGTGAACTTCCACTGCTTGGCGTAGGACGAGTCGCCGGTGAACAGGTCCAAGTACCCGTTCGGGCCGCCGTACTTGAAGGCGTCACAGGTCGGCTGCGGCACCGTCTCCCACACCGACTCCTGCGCACCGCGCTGGAAGGTGTTGATGTACGACGGACCGGTGTCCGACGGCCCCGCCTCGCACTTGCCGGGCGAGTTGCCGTAGCCGTAGACGTTGTCGACGTCCTGCAGCCAGTGCATGCCGTAGACGTCGTCCGTGCCGTACGCGCTCTTCAGCTCGGCCGCGATCGGGTCGGAGCCGACGGAGACCGACTGGTCGAGCCGGGCCGGGTACTCGTTGGGAGTGTCCAGCTCGGGCGCGTACGTCGCCGGCTTCGACGCGTTGTAGAAGGAGTTCGTCGGCTGGTCGGCGTGGGTGGGGATCATGAACTTCTCCATGATCTCCCAGGCGCCGTTGAACTTCGACCAGTCGCCGGTCACCTTGCCGTACATGGCCTGGAGCCACAGCAGATAGCTGTACGCCTCCGACGTCGTCTCATGGCCATGGTCCGGCGCCTCGACGATCAGCGTCTCGACCGAGTGGTACGGGATGCCCTCGGGGGAGAAGTAGCCGTTCGCCGGGTTGGTGATCTTGCCGTAGAGCTCCAGGAAACGGGCGTCGTACTGCTTCGTCGCCGCGATCTGCGTGACCGTGACAGCGGCCTTCGCATGCCCGGTGGCGGACGACTCGAACGTCGCCGAGCCCGTGCCCGACGAGTCCGCCGTGACCGTCACCGACTGCGCGGTGTTCCAGTTCGACGGAGTGAAGGTGAGGGACGCCCCACCGGTCACCGACAGACCCGAGTTGCCGCCCGTCCGGGCCGTCGTGACGGTCACATTCGCGGACGGCTGCGTCGACAGCTTCACCTGGTACGTGCCCGTCTTGCCCTGCTGGACGGCCAGTTGGTTGGTCGAGGCCACCACGGCGGGACCCGAGGCGACCGTGATGCCGACCGGCGTGGAGCTCGCGGACGCGCCCAGGCTGTCGTACGCCTTCGCCACCAGCGAATGACTGCCCACGGTCAAACTTGAGACCGAGAGCGAGTACGGCGCGCTGGTGTCGGTGCCGAGCAGCGTGGTGTCGTCGTAGAACTCGACCTTGCTGATCGTCGCGTCGTCGGCCGCCGCCGCGCTGGCCGCGAGCGGGACCGCGTCACCCTGCGAGTAGACGGCCCCCGCGGTCGGGCTGGTCAGCACGGTGATCGGCGGCTGATGTGCGCCCGTGCAGGGCGTGCCGTTGATCGCGAAGCTCGTCGGCGCGGTGTTGGTGCCGCTGTAGGTGAACTGCGCGCCGGTCGAGGCGGCGGCTCCCGCCGCGATCGTCGCGTTGTACGAGGCGCTCTGCACGGTGACCGTCTGGCCGGACTGGGACCAGGTGCCGTTCCAGCCGTTGGACAACTTCTGGTTGCCCGAGTACGCGTACGTCAGGGTCCAGCCGCTGATCGGATCCGTGCCGCGGTTGGTGATCGTCAGGTCCGCGGTGAAGCCGGAGCCCCAGTCGTTGGTCTTGTAGTCGACGCTGCACTGAAGTGCCGCCGCCTGGGCGGGCGTTGAGCCTGTCGACAGCATCGTGAAAGGGAGTGCGAGGGCCGCCACGACGGCGGTCCATAACCGCCGCGCGGTGCGGCGTCTCCTTCTGGGGGGCATGTGCTGGTTCCTCCTTGCGGCTCGGGAGAAGTCAAGGCTTGAACCAGTGGGAGCGCTCCCATAGTGGAGAGGGGCATCAAGGGGGTCAAGGTGCTTGAAGAGTCGAAAAGATTCGATGGATCCGGTTGAGGAAAAGTCAAGCGCACCCTCTGTCCTTTACCGTCACTTGGCGCTACCTTCCTTCGCACCAGTGGGAGCGACTCCATCAGTCGACGCGTCCGTCACGACGCGTCCGAACTGCAAGGACTCGCTCATGCGACACCCCCCGCGTTCAGGACTTTTACTCGGCTCATCCGCCGCGAGCACCAACAACACGGCTGCGGTGAGCAGTTGGCGTGTCCGTTACGAGGGCACCGGTGTGCGGAACCTGGACCTCGAACGGGTGGAACCGCAGCTGACGAGATCCCTTGCGCGCCCTCAACGGACAACACCTCCTATCTCCGACCGAGAGGGAAACCCGCACTCATGAGTCGTACCAGAACAGCGATGCTCGCCGCCCTGGCGCTGGTCGCCGGGGCCTCCGGGACGGCGTTAGCCGTCGACACCGGCGGGATGGAGACGGCCGCCGTCCCGTGCACCGTCGACTACAAGGTGCAGAACCAGTGGGACTCCGGCTTCACCACCGCCGTGACAGTCACCAACAACGGCGCCGCCAAGTCGGCTTGGGCGGTCAAGTGGTCGTACGCCGGAAACCAGAAGATCACCAACGGCTGGAACGCGAAGTTCAGTCAGAGCGGGGCCGCCGTCACCGCCGCCAACGAGTCCTACAACGGGACGCTGGCGGCCGGCGGTTCGATCAGCTTCGGCTTCAACGCCTCGTACAGCGGGAGCAACGCGCTGCCGACGACCTTCACCCTCGACGGCGTGACCTGCAACGTCGACGGCGGTGGCGGCCCGACGGATCCGCCGGACCCGACGGGACCGAAGGTCGACAACCCGTACGCGGGCGCCAAGGTGTATGTGAACCCGCAGTGGTCCGCGAACGCCGCCGCCGAGCCGGGCGGCAGCCGGATCGCCAACCAGCCGACGGGTGTGTGGCTCGACCGGATCGCCGCCATCAACGGGGCATCCGGCAAGATGGGGCTGCGCGCCCACCTCGACGAGGCCCTGACGCAGAAGGGCAGCGGCGAGCTCGTCGTCCAGCTGGTGATCTACAACCTGCCCGGACGGGACTGCTCGGCCCTCGCCTCCAACGGTGAGCTCGGCCCGACGGAGATCGACCGGTACAAGACCGAGTACATCGACCCGATCGCCGCGATCCTCGCCGACCCGAAGTACGCCGCGCTGCGGATCGTCAATACCGTCGAGATCGACTCGCTGCCCAACCTCGTCACCAACACCGGAAGCCGCCCGACGGCCACCCCGGAGTGCGATGTGATGAAGGCCAACGGCAACTACGTCAAGGGCGTCGGCTACGCGCTCAACAAGCTCGGTGACGTGCCCAACGTCTACAACTACGTCGACGCCGGGCACCACGGCTGGCTCGGCTGGGACGACAACTTCGGCCCCTCCGCCACCATCATGAAGGAGGCGGCAACCGCCGAGGGCGCCACGGTCAACGACGTCCACGGCTTCATCACCAACACGGCCAACTACAGCGCCCTGAAGGAGAACAACTTCACCATCAACGACAACGTGGCCGGTAAGTCCGTCCGCGAGTCCAAGTGGGTCGACTGGAACCGGTACGTCGACGAGCTGTCCTTCGCCCAGGCCTTCCGCACCCAGCTGGTCTCGGCCGGCTTCAACTCGGGCATCGGCATGCTGATCGACACGTCCCGCAACGGCTGGGGCGGCACGGCACGGCCCGCCGGTCCCGGTCCGCAGACCAGCGTGGACGCCTATGTCGACGGCGGCCGCTACGACCGTCGCTTGAACACGGGCAACTGGTGCAACCAGTCGGGCGCCGGCCTCGGCGAGCGTCCGCAGGCCGCGCCGGCCGCCGGCATCGACGCGTACGTGTGGGTGAAGCCGCCGGGGGAGTCCGACGGTTCGAGCAAGGCCATCGACAACGACGAGGGCAAGGGCTTCGACCGGATGTGCGACCCGACGTACGAGGGCAACCCTCGGAACAACTACAACATGTCGGGTGCGTTGCCGGACGCGCCGATCTCGGGGCGCTGGTTCTCGGCGCAGTTCCAGCAGTTGATGCAGAACGCGTATCCGCCGCTGTCGTGACGCGGTGAGTTCGGCTGCGGGCCGGCCGTGGCTGGTCGCGCAGTTCCCCGCGCCCCTGAAGGGGCGCTCTCGCCCGCCGGGGACTGGTCAGTTCTCTCTGTCCAGTCCCCGGCGGATTGCGAACTCCACTGCCGAGTAGTCGGCGTCGGGTCGCTCCAGTTCGATGGGGGTCGCCGGGTGCAGGGGTGGCTGGGCCATGAAGCGGGGGCGGGTGCCGTGGTGGGGCTGGGCTGCGTGGACGAGGAAGGGGTGGCAGAGGTAGACGTCGCCGGGGTGGCCGGTGGCGTGGGCGAGCGGGCGGTGCGCGGAGGCTTCGGCGACCTTCGGGCCGAGCTCCAGGTAGGAGGCGCCCGTTTCGCCGTACGGCGCCAGGACCGGCGGTACGTCGAGATGTGAGCCGACCCGGATGCGGGTCGGGGCGTTGTCCTCGGTGACCTCGCTGAACAGGAACAGCATCAGCAGGGCGCGGTCCTTCGAGCGCAGGTTCGTGTGGGGGTGCTCGGCGCCCTCGGGGACGTAGCTGCCCTCGATGTGCCAGCCCGCGTCGTCCGGTTCCTCCTCGTGCGGGAACCGCAGCGGGAAGGTGCCCAGCGAGTAGCGCGACTGCCAGCGGTCCTCACCCACCAGCAGGTCGAACGCCTCGTGCAGGGCGGGGGAGTTGGCGGCGGCCGCGAAGGGGCCCTGCGCCATGTCGTAGACCCAGTGCACCGGGTCCTTCCAGGTGCCCGGATCCTCCGGGTCGTACCCGGTCTCCCGCCACAGCAGCCGCGCGCAGTGCTCGGCGACGCGCGGCGGGAAGGCGCCCTCGATCTTCACGAACCCGTCTTCGAGGAACCGCTCCACCATCACGTCGTCCATGGGGCCATCCTGGGCGACCGGCGGCAGGCGACGCATCCGATTTTCGGCGTCGTGGTTTTTGCTGTGGTGGCAACTGCGATTGCCTGTTCGCGGTGCGTCGGCGCACGCTGGCCGTACCTGGACGAGAGGCTCACCACCATGGCGCACGATGACCAGCAACAGCATCAGCACGACCACCATCACCATCACGATCACACGGACATCGACTGGGCGGAGATGGCCCCGCTGCTGGAGGCCCAGGCGGAGCTGTACATGCCCCTGCACGAGCGAGCGCTCGCCTGGCTCGGCAAGAAACAGACCGAACCGGGGCTGATCGTCGACGCGGGCAGCGGACCCGGCGTCGTCTCCTGTCTGCTCGCCGACGCCTTCCCCGGCGCCCGGGTCGTCGCCGTCGACGGCTCTGAGCCACTGCTGGAGCGAGCCCGCGCGCGGGCGGAGCGGCTCGGCGTCGCGGACCGCTTCGGCACACTCGCCGGTGAACTGCCGGACATCATGGCCGACTTGGACTACCCGGCCGATCTGATCTGGGCCAGCCACAGCCTGCACCACCTCGGTGACCAGCGCGCCGCGATCGCGGCCTACGGTGAGCGGCTGACGTTCGGCGGCACGCTCGCGCTCGTGGAGGGCGGCCTGCCCACCCGCTTCCTGCCGCGCGACATCGGGATCGGGCGCCCGGGCCTGCAGGCACGTCTCGACGCCGTGCAGGAGGAGTGGTTCACGGAGATGCGGGCGGCGCTGCCGGGCAGTGTGGCCGTGCCCGAGGACTGGCCGGCCCTGATGACCGCCGCCGGTCTGAAGCCCACCGGCACCCGCAGCTTCCTGCTCGACCTGCCCGCCCCGGCTCCCGACCGGGCACGCACCGTCGCCGCCGCCACCCTCTCCCGCCACCGCGAGGTCATCGGCGACAGCCTCGACGCCACCGACCGCGCCACCCTCGACCGCCTCGTCGACCCCGACGACAAGGCGAGCGTCCACCACCGCCCGGACCTGTTCGTCCTGTCGGCCCGCACGGTCCACACGGCCGTCCGCACCGGCTGAGGCGGGCCCGGGGCAGCAGCGGCCGGGACGGGCACAGAGCACTTGACTTCAAGAGCACTCCAAGTGATGGACTCCTCCGCAGTTCACCTACGAACAGGGGGAAACCATGACCGACTCTCCGGTCGCGCTCATCACCGGCGGCGGCAGTGGCATAGGCGCCGCGGTCGCCCGGCAGCTGCTCGACGCCGGGCAGCGGGTGGCCGTCACCGGTCGCGGTGAGGCACGTCTGCGCGGCTTCGCCGAGGAACTCGGCGATCCCGAGGGCCTGTTGACGATCACCGGGAACGCGGGCGACTACGACCAGATCCGTGCGGCCGTCGAGGTCACGCTGAAGGAGTTCGGGCGGCTCGACACCGTGGTCGCCAACGCCGGTTTCGCCACGCACGATTCGGTGGCCGAGGGCGATCCCGCCGGGTGGACGGAGATGGTGCTGACCAATGTGCTCGGCCCCGCGCTGCTCATCCGCGCGTCCATCGACGCGCTGAAGGAGACACGGGGCCGGATCGTCCTGGTCGGGAGCGTCGCCGGGTTCGTGCCGGGCCCGGGCAATATCTATGGGGCGACGAAGTGGGCGGTGACCGGGCTCGCCGAGAACACCCGGCGGCAGGTCACCGAATGGGGCGTCGGCGTGACTCTGATCGCGCCCGGCCGCGTGGAGACCCCGTTCTGGGACAGCTACGGCAGTCTGCCACCCGGCCATCTCCTCACCGCGGACCAGATCGCCGACTCGGTGGTGTGGGCGATCCGCCAGCCGGAGGGGGTCGACATCAACACGGTCGTCGTACGACCCATCGGGCAGCCCAACTGACGCGATCGGGCGGCCCGACTGACGTATGCGGGCCGCCCGATCGGTGTTGCTCAGGCTTATTCGAGCGTGGCGGGGTCCGGACCGATGCGCCGGTCCTCGTTGAGCGCGCTGATCGCCGCCAGGTCCTCGGTGTCCAGGGTGAAGTCGAAGACCTCGATGTTCTCCTTGATCCGGGACGGCGTCACGGACTTGGGGATCACGACGTTGCCGAGCTGGAGGTGCCAGCGCAGCACGATCTGGGCGGGCGTGCGGCCGTGCTTCTGGGCGATGGCGACGACCGCCGGGACCTCCAGCAGGCCCTTGCCCTGGCCGAGCGGCGACCAGGCCTCGGTGGCGATGCCCTGCTCCGCGTGGTACTCGCGGGCCCGGTGCTGCTGGAGGTGCGGGTGCAGCTCGATCTGGTTGACCGCCGGGATGACCGACGTCTCGCCGATCAGGCGCTGAAGGTGCTCCGGCAGGAAGTTGGAGACACCGATGGCACGGACCCGGCCGTCGGCGAGGAGCTTCTCGAACGCCTTGTACGTGTCGACGAAGTTGCCGGTGGCCGGGCGCGGCCAGTGGATCAGGTACAGATCCAGGTGGTCCAGGCCGAGCTTGGCCAGGGACTCGTCGAAGGCGCGGAGGGTGGAGTCGTACCCGTGGTCGCTGTTCCAGAGCTTGGTGGTGACGAAGAGATCCTCGCGGGGAACGCCGGCGGCGGCGATCGCCCTGCCGGTGCCCTCTTCATTGCCGTAGATCGCCGCTGTGTCGATGCTGCGGTACCCGGCCTCCAGCGCGGTGGTGACCGCCTGCTGCGCCTCGTCGTCCGGCACCTGCCAGACGCCGAAGCCCAGCTGGGGCATCTCGACGCCGTTGTTGAGGATGATCGGGGGGACCTTGCTGCTCACGAGCTCTCGATCCTTCGGTTGTCGTCAGGTGGTACTCATATCGTCAACGATCACGAGCCGTGATGCATTCCTGACCGGAGAATCCCTCGAAACTCCTTGCACCGGCGTCACGCCCGGTACAGCGCCTCGACCTCGTTGGCGTACGCGTTCTCGATCGCCTTGCGCTTCAGCTTCAGCGACGGGGTCAGCAGCCCGTGCTCTTCGGTGAACGGCTGGGCGAGTATCCGGAATGTGCGGATCGATTCGGCCTGGGAGACGAGCGTGTTGGCGGCGACCACCGCGCGCCGCACCTCCGTCTCCAGGTCCGCGTCGCGCACCAGCTCGGCCGGGGACAGCTGGGGCTTGCCGCGCATCGACAGCCAGTGCTCGACGGCCTCCTGGTCGAGGGTGACCAGGGCGGCGATGTACGGGCGGTCGTTGCCGACGACGATGCACTGGGAGACCAGCGGATGGTCCCGTACGCGTTCCTCCAGCTGGCCCGGCGAGACGCTCTTGCCGCCGGAGGTGACGAGGATCTCCTTCTTGCGGCCGGTGATGGTGAGATAGCCGTCCTCGTCGAGGGAGCCCAGGTCGCCGGTGGCGAGCCAGCCGTCGTGCAGGGTCTCGTCGGTGGCCTTCTTGTTGTTGAGGTAGCCGTGGAAGATGTTGGCGCCGTGCAGCCAGATCTCGCCGTCGTCCGCGATGTGCACGGTCATGCCGGGGATGGGCTGGCCGACGGTGCCGTAGCGGGTGCGCTCGGGCGGATTGGCGGTCGCGGCGGCCGTCGACTCGGTGAGGCCGTAGCCCTCGAAGATGTGCACGCCCGCGCCCGCGAAGAACAGGCCGAGCCGCCGGTCCATCGCCGAGCCGCCGGTCATCGCGTGCCGGATGCGGCCGCCCATCGCCGCCCGGATCTTGGCGTAGACGAGCTTGTCGAACAGCTGGTGCTGCACGCGCAGACCGGCCGAGGGGCCGGGCCCGATGCCCCAGGCCTTGGCCTCCACGGCGTCCGCGTACTTCACGGCGATCTCGACGGCCTTCTCGAAGGGCCCGGCCTTGCCCTCCCGCTGGGCCTTGCGGCGGGAGGCGTTGAAGACCTTCTCGAAGATGTACGGCACGCCGAGGAAGAACGTCGGCTTGAAGGCGGCCAGGTCGGGAAGGAGGGCGGCCGCGTTCATCTGCGGCTGGTGGCCGAACTTGACCTTGCCGCGGATCGCGGCGACCTGCACCATCCGCCCGAAGACATGCGCGAGCGGCAGGAACAGCAGGGTGGCCGCCTCGTCGCCCTTCTTGGAGTGGAACACCGGCTCCCAGCGCTCGATGACCGTGTCCGCCTCGTACATGAAGTTGCCGTGCGTGATGACACAGCCCTTGGGGCGGCCCGTCGTCCCCGAGGTGTAGATGATCGTGGCGACCGAGTCCGGGGTGACCGCCTGCCGGTGCCGGTGCACGATCTCGTCGTCGATGTGGGCGCCCGCGTCATACAGCTCCTGCACGGCGCCGGAGTCGAGCTGCCACAGCTGGCGCAGCTGCGGCAGCCGGTCGATGACCGTGGCGATCGTCATCGCGTGGTCCTCGTGCTCCACGATCGCGGCCGTGCACTCGGCGTCGTACAGCATCCAGAAGCACTGCTCGGCCGAGGACGTGGGATAGACCGGCACCACCTGGGCACCGATCGTCCACAGCGCGAAGTCGAAGAGCGTCCACTCGTAACGGGTGCGGGACATGATCGCGACCCGGTCGCCGAACCGGATGCCTTGGGCAAGCAAACCTTTGGCGAGAGCCAGCACTTCGTCACGGAACTCCGCGGCGGTGACGTCCCGCCACTGGTCCAGCTCGTCCTTGCGGCCGAGCGCGATGTGCAGCGGGTCTTCCTGGGCGTGCTGAAAGACGACATCGGCCAGACCGCCCACCGGCGGCGCCAATGCCAACGGAGGGTTGGTGAACTCGCGCAAACCCCGCTCCCCGCTCCCTCTTACCTGGTTCGCTCATTGGTGACGCTCCGCACAGGCCGTGAAAGCTACCCCACGCGCGGGCGCGGCGGGAGAGGGGTCGAAACGGAGTGACTCTCAGGTACGCCCTGGTCAGCGTCGGAAAATGCGCTCACATGGGGAAGGGTCGGACAGTTTCCTGACGGTTGAGTAAGTTTCGGTGCCGTAATCTCCACCGAATCTGTACGACGCGATTACGGCACCGGACGACGTCAGTTCCGGTGTGCGGCCCTCTCTTCCGTCAGCGTCCGCGCGGGCGCTTTCGTCACTCCGCCCGGCGCCCTGACCAGCGCGAGGACGAGCACTCCGGCCGCCATCGCCACGCAACCGGCAACCCCCGCGGCCGAGTTGAGGCCCGCGGCGAACGCCTCGTGCAGCGTGCGCTCGGAGAACGTGCCGTGCAGCGCTCCGGCGCCACCGCCCGCCAGCGCGTGCGCCGCGTCGTGCGGCAGCGTGTCCTGCATCCGGGAGGTCAGCACCGTACCGAAGACGGCGATGCCGAGCGCATACCCGAGCTGCCGGAAGGTATTCACCGCGCCGCCCGCCATGCCCGCGCGGTCCTGCGGTACGGCCGCCAGCGCGGCGCCCGCGATACCGGGCGACACCAGACCCGTACCGACACCCACCAGGATCAGCCCGGGGACCAGCGTGCCCGCCGTCGAGTCCGAGTCCAGGACCGCCATACAGAACTGGCCGGAGCCGATCAGCAGCAACCCGCCCCCGATGGTGATCCGCGCCGGCACCCCGTGCAGCAGCCGCCCGCCGGCCGCGGCCACCACGAACGAGGCGAGCGACAGCCACAGGAAGACCAGCCCGCCACGCACCGGACTCATCCCGAGCAGGGTCTGCAGCCAGATCGACGTGTACGCCATCACGCCGAACGCGGCCCCGTTGAAGGCGAGCGCCCCCACCATCACCCCGGAGAACGACGGCTTCAGGAACAGCCGCGGATCGAGCAGCGGGTCGGCGACCCGCCGCTCCACCACGACGAAGCAGACCAGAGCCAGGGCGGCCACCGCGAAGGAGGCGAGCGTTCGGGACTCGGTCCAGCCGTGCGACCCGGCCCGCACCGCCCCGTACGTCACCGCACCGGCGAGCACCGCGAACGTCGCCGTGCCCGCCCAGTCGATCCGGCGCTCCCGCGGCCCCCGCGACTCCGGCACCACCCGCAGCGTCAGCCACACCGCGGCCACGCTGACCGGCAGATTGACGTAGAAGATCCAGCGCCAGCCCGGCCCGTCGGTCAGCAGCCCGCCGAGCACCGGCCCCACCGCGGCCGCCGCCCCGCTGACGGCGCCCCACACGCCGAGCGCCACCGAGCGCCGCTTGCCCTGGTACACCGAGCCCAGCAGCGGCAGCGTGGTCGCGAGCATCGCTGCGGCGCCCACACCCTGCAACGCGCGCGGTGACCAGCATCCCCGGCCCCGACGCCAGCCCGCACAGCAGCGACGCCACCGCGAACAGCACGGTCCCCGCCACATGCACCCGCCGCCGCCCCAGCACATCCGCCGCGGCGCCCACCCCGAGCAGCAGCGCTGCCAGCGCCAGCGCGTGCCCGTCCATCACCCACTGCAGATCGCTCAGCGACGCGTGCAGCGATCCGGCCATCTCCGGCAGTGCCACGATCGCGATCGTCACGTCCAGCAACAACATGAACGTGCCCAGACAGACGGCCGTCAGCGGCCCCCAAGTACGCATGTCCTCAACTCCCTGTGCGATGGCTGCGTATCGGTTCGTACGATGGGGTCCGTCCGGCCGATCGCGGCGGTACGAGGCGTTCGGCCGCTGGAATCCGATGGGAGAAGCCGTGATCGAGCTGGAATCCGACACCTTCGACCTGCTCGACGTACAGCTGCTGTCGGCGCTGGAGATCGACGCCCGCGCCTCCTTCAGCAGGATCGGAGCGGTGCTGGGTGTCTCGGACCAGACCGTCGCGCGCCGGTTCCGCCGGCTGTGCGCCCAGGGCGGGCTGCGGGTCGTGGCGGTCCGCGACGCGGTGCGGCTGGGGCAGGACGAGTGGATGGTGCGCCTGCGATGCGCACCCGACGCCGCGCAGACCATCGCCGACGCGCTCGCCCGGCGCCCCGACACCAGCTGGATCGGGCTCGCCTCCGGCGGCACCGAGGTCGTCTTCGGTACGCGCCCGCGCAGTCCCGGCGCCTACGACGACCTGCTGCTCGGCAAGCTGCCCCGCACCCCCAGCGTGGTGGAGATCCGCGCCCACCAGATGCTGCACCGCTTCTACGGCGGACCGATGGGCTGGACACGCAAGTTCGGGGTGCTCACCGAGGACCAGATCGCGGCCCTGCGCCCCGAGCCGGTGACCGCCACGGGCCCGGCCCGCGTCCCCGCCGAGGACGAGCCGCTGCTCGCCGTCCTGGAACGCGACGGGCGTGCCACCTATCCGGAGCTCCAGCGCGCCACCGGCCGCTCCGAGTCCGCCGTCAAGCGCCGCCTCGCGGCGCTGCTCGCGTCCGGAGCGGTCTACATCGACGTCGAGTACCACTCCGAGACCCTCGGCTACCCCTTCGCCGCCGCCCTCTGGATCACCACCAGTCCCGCCGCCCTGCACTCGGTCGGCGAGGCCCTGGCCACCCACACCGAGGTCGCTTACGCCTCCGCCACCGCGGGCCCGTCCAACATCATGGTGACGTCGGTGGTGAAGAACAGCGCGGGACTCTACGACTACTTGAGCGGGCCCCTCGGCCACCTCCCCGGCGTCCAGCACGTGGAGGCGACGCCGTTCCTGCGCCGGGTCAAGCAGCTGACGTATCAGAAGCCCTTCCGCTGACGCCGGTGCAGCCGGTCGCCGCCCGCCAGGATCGCCGCGGCGAGGGCGTCCGCCGCGCCCTGGGCGGAGGTGCGGCGGCGGCCGTGGACCAGGACGAAGTCGACCTGGCCGAGCTCCGGCAGGCCCGCCCGGTCCGGGACGCGGATGAGGCCGGGCGGGATCAGGCCGCGGGAGTGGGCCATCACGCCCAGACCCGCGCGGGCCGCCGCGACGAGGCCGTTGAGGCTGCCGCTGGTGCAGGCGATGCGCCATGCGCGGCCCTGCCGTTCCAGGGCCTCCAGGGCCAGGGCGCGGGTGATGCCGGGCGGTGGGTACACGATCAGCGGGACCGGGCGGTCGGGGTCAAGCCGCAGGCGTTCCGCGCCGATCCACACCAGGTCGTCGTGCCAGACCAGTTCACCGCGCGGGTCCTCGGGCCGCCGTTTCGCCAGGACCAGGTCCAGCTTCCCGGCGGTCAGCTGCTCGTGCAGGGTGCCCGACAGCTCGACCGTCAGCTCCAGGTCGACCTCGGGGTGGTCGTGCCGGAAGCCCTCGAGGATCTCCGGCAGCCGGGTCAGCACGAAGTCCTCGGAGGCACCGAAGCGAAGCCGGCCGCGCACCCGGGTACCCGTGAAGAACGCCGTCGCCTGCTCGTGCACCTCCAGGATCCGGCGGGCGAAACCGAGCATCGCCTCGCCGTCCTCGGTCAGCTCCACGGAGTGGGTGTCCCGGCTGAACAGCTGCCGCCCGGCGGCGTCCTCCAGCCGTCGCACATGCTGACTGACCGTCGACTGGCGCAGCCCGAGACGCCGGGCGGCCTGCGTGAAGCTCAGGGTCTGCGCCACCGCCAGGAAGGTGCGCAGGTGGGAGGGGTCGTACACACGGAACACGGTAGCGCTTTATCGTGGAACGCGATGACAGTCAGAGCGGTATGACGGATTCCCGATCACGATGCCGTGGAGGACGATGGAGAGGGGCCCTCTTGGCCCCGCACCGCCCGAGAACCAGAGCTAGTGGAGCACCGTGAAACGCCTGCGCCCGCCCCGTTGGATGCCGATCGACCCGTACATCCTGCTCCTGCTCGGGACGGTCGGCCTCGCCGCTCTCCTCCCGGCGCGCGGGACGGGCGCGGACGTCGCCTCCGGTGCCTCCACGGCCGCGATCGCCTTCCTGTTCTTCCTCTACGGGGCCCGGCTGTCGACGCGCGAGGCGCTGGACGGGCTGAAGCACTGGCGGCTCCATGTCACGGTCCTGGCCTGCACGTTCGTGATCTTCCCGCTGCTCGGTCTGGCGTCCCGGGGCCTCGTCCCGGTGCTGCTGTCGGAGCCGCTCTTCCAGGGCCTGCTCTTCCTCACACTCGTCCCGTCGACCATCCAGTCGTCGATCGCCTTCACCTCGATCGCTCGCGGCAATGTGCCCGCCGCGATCTGCGCCGGCTCCTTCTCCTCACTGGTGGGCATCGTCGCCACACCCCTGCTGGCGGCCTCGCTGCTGGGCAGCACCGGCGGTTTCTCCGCCGACTCGCTGATCGAGATCGTGCTGCAGCTGCTGGTGCCGTTCGTCGCCGGGCAGATGCTGCGCCGGTGGATCGGCGGATTCGTCGCCCGGCACAAGAAGGCGCTCGGGCTGGTCGACCGCGGGTCGATTCTGCTCGTCGTCTACACCGCGTTCAGCGAGGGCATGGTGCAGGGCATCTGGCACCAGGTGAGCCCGGCCCGGCTGGCCGGTCTGCTCGCCGTGGAAGCGGTCCTGCTGGCCGTGATGCTCGCGCTGACCTGGTACGGCGCCAAGGCGCTGCGCTTCGACCGGGAGGACCGGATCGCGATCCAGTTCGCCGGTTCGAAGAAGTCCCTGGCCGCCGGACTGCCCATGGCGAGCGTCCTGTTCGGCGCGCACGCCGCGCTGGCGGTGCTGCCGCTGATGCTCTTCCACCAGATGCAGCTGATGGTGTGCGCGGTGATCGCCAAGCGCAGGTCGCACGACAAGGTGCTCAGCGAGGCGGCTCCAGCCGAAGAGTCACGAATCGCGGTCGGTACAGGGACACGTTCCGGCTGAGCTGCGCCGCCGCGCCGCCGTTGGTGTCCAGCCAGTTGACGTCGTAGCTGAGCACCAGCCGCCCGTCGTCGCTCAGTTCGGGGTGGACCTGGGGGTTGTACGCGGCGACCTGGCCGTCGGGCAGCGCGGGGCTGAAGTCCCGCGTCGGCCCGTGCCAGGGCCCGGTGGGGGAGCAGGCCCAGTACGAGGTGATCGTCGTCAGCCCCTCGGCGCCCGCCGCCATGGTGAACAGCACATACGTGTCGTCCTCACGCACCACCGAGAACGCGCTGCCCACCCCGTCGCCCAGCACCGTGCGCGGGGCGCCACCGGCCGCCCACTCGGACCCGTTCCAGTACTGCCAGGCGCCCGGCTCGGCGAGCCTTCCCTCCGGCACCCGCGCCACGTACGCCGACGAGGCCGGGCGGGACGCGGCCTGGGCGTCGTCGCCACCGAAGACGTAGGTCCAGCCGTCGTGTTCGACCAGCGTCGTGCCGAACAGGATCCGCCGGGAGGGATCGGGGACGAGTTG
Organism: Streptomyces sp. 4N124; assembly: GCF_052245395.1. Classification (NCBI taxonomy): domain Bacteria; kingdom Bacillati; phylum Actinomycetota; class Actinomycetes; order Kitasatosporales; family Streptomycetaceae; genus Streptomyces; species Streptomyces sp. 4N124. The sequence continues at coordinate 26,208 of NZ_JBQQBS010000041.1, read as the reverse complement.
CTGGTCCAGCACCGGGACGACCGACTCGACCCGCAGATCGGGCAGGGACAGGGTGGCGACCTCGGTGGCGGTGGGCAGGCCGTAGATCCAGGGCGACTGGCCGGCCGTCCGTACCCACAGCACCACCCGTACGACCTGCTCCGACGAACCGGGCGAGCGGGGCTCGACCCGCGCGGCGACCGGCCACCGCCACTGGTTCGGGCCCGGATCGGGAAACAGGGGCGCGGGGAGGGTGCTCAGGAGCCGGCCGTCCCGCATCGCCACCGCCGAGTTGCGGACCAGCGGCGCCGCGGTGTCCCGCCAGGCGTGCGACTCGCCGACCGGATTGGGCGGCGCGTACACCTGGCCCAGATAGGTGTCCGAGAACAGCCAGAGCACCCGCCCGTCCGGCAGCCGCACCGAGTGGGTGCCGTCGCCGCCGGTCCAGTCGTCCGCGCGGGACGCGTCGTCGCCGTAGCGGGCGAACTCGCCGGTCAGCCCGCGGTCCGCCGACCAGGAGCCCACCGTACGGGCCGGGCACGCGCCGCCGCCCTCCCGGTCGCCGTCCGGGAGGGCCGTGAGCAGCACGGCCCCGAGCACCAGGGTCAGCAATAGGCCGATCCCGGTCCCCGTCCGCTGTCGTGCTCGTACGTCGTCGGGCACGCCGCGACGTTAGTCGCTGCCGTTCACCTGGTCCATGGGCAGCCACACCACGGTGTCGAGGACCGGCCCCGTGCCGTCCGTACGGACTTCGCCGATCTCCGCATCGGTCAGCGCCCGGTCCCAGACACGGACGTCGTCGATCGCGCCGGTGAAGAAGGCGCGACTGTCCATGCGCTCGCCGATGTGCACACCGAAGGGCGAGTTGCGGCTCACCGAGCCGGGCACATCGGCGGAGCGGATCGCCTTGCCGTCGAGGAACAGGGTCAGTGCCCCGTCGCCGCGACGCAGCGCCAGATGGTGCCAGCGGCCGTCGTTGTACGCCCCGTCGGTGCTCACGGACGCCTTGCGCACGGTCGTCGGACCCTCCCGCGCCGTCATCAGGGCCTGCACGCGGTTGCTGGCGGGCTCGCCGCGCAGCGTGATGTGCGGCTGGCCGGTCGCGACGCCGCCCATCGACAGCAGCGGCTGCTCGCCGGACGTGGCGGTGTGCCGAAACCACAGCGAGGCGGTGAAGTCCTTGGTGCCGAGCGGGAGCCGGTCGTGGTACGGCAGGCGCACGGCGTCGTCGGTGCCGTCGAAGGCCAGCGCACCGTCGAACGCGCCCTCCGTCACCGTGGCACCACCGAGGACGGAGGCCGCCGGGGCGAGCAGGGCCTGGTCGGCGGTGGTGGGGTCCGGGCCGCGGCGCGGGCCGAGCCAGTCCTCGTTGAACCGGGCGAAGCGGATCTCGTCGCGGGCGTCGACGGTACCCGCCTCGTACAGCAGGCCCGTGGTGGTGCCGCTGATGTGCACCAGATCGGAGTAGCCGGACCAGTCCCGGGTGACGACCGTGCCGCGGTCGACGCTGTCCCAGGTGGCGCCGCCGTCGTACGAGGAGCGGATCATCATGGTCCGGCGGCGGTCGGGGTCGCCGGGGCAGGCCAGCAGCATGCGGCTGCTCACTCGCAGCATCGAGCACTGCACCTGCGGGGCGTACAGGTCGGGAAGGTTCTGGAAGGGCGTGTCGAAGCTGTCGCCGCCGTCCTCGCTGACGGCCTGCGTGCGATGGCCGACGTTGGTGCCGTCCTGCTCGCGGCCGCTGACCAGGATCGTGCCGTCGGTGCGCTCGGCCAGCGTCAGCTCGCCGTTCTTCTGCTCGAAGGTGCCGTCCGCGGCGACTTCCGAGGAGTCGGTGGCGCCGAGCCGCCAGTGGTCGCCGCCGTCGTCGCTGATGATGAGCGCCGCATGGTTCGCGGTGACCCGACTGCCGTTCCACGTCTCGCCGTTGACGCTGATGACGATCCGCCCTGCGTTCAGGCCCCGGGTGAGCTGGATGCCGTGCACGGGCCCGGTGGCGTACCACGAGTTCCAGTGCTCGGGCAGGATCTCGGCGCTCAGGTCGCGCGGCTCGGACCAGCTGCGCCCGTCGTCGTCGCTGTGCTGGAGATACGGGCTGCGTTTGCAGGGCACATCGCAGTTTCCGCTGTCCGTACGGCCCTTGTTGTACGTCTCCGCCAGCAGGATCCGGCCCGTGGACTGGTCCACCACCGGCGTCGGATTGCCGTGCGTGTCCCCGGCGCCCTCGTTCACCACCTGGAGCGGGCCCCAGGTACGGCCGCCGTCGGTGGAGCGCTTGACGACGATGTCGATGTCGGTGGCATCACCGCAGTTGAGGACGCGGCCCTCGGCGAACGCCAGCAGTGTCCCCTGGTTGGTGCGCACGATCGCCGGGATCCGGTAGCAGGCGTACCCGGGGTCCTGCGAGGCCTTGAACAGGACCTGCTGCTCGAACTCGGGCGCCTTGGTGGCCGGTTGGGCGTGTGCGGGGCTCGGCAGCGCGGCGGCCGCCGTACTGACGGCGGCCGCGGTGAGAGTGTGTCTCAGAGCTCGGAGGGGGGATCTAAGACGTGCACGAAGACTTGGCGGCATGGCATGACCTGCCCTTCAGGCATCTGGACATCTGACCGTCTGGACGTCCCACGTCCAACATGCGTGCATAAGACAGTAGTTGTGGCGTCGGCAGTTCACGAGAAGCGGGTGGGGGCCCGTGGGAGTGCAGAGGGGAGTGCTGCCGGTGCTGCGCGCCGCGTCAGGGCCGCGGCACCACCTTGCCGAGGGCTATTCGGCCTACCGGAGAGCCCGCCACGGCCTTGGCACCTACGAGCAAGAGGGGGCCACCGGGGGCGTCGTACCGCACGCGACGCATCGACCGCACCTCCAGAGGGCTCGTTGGGAGTCCCAACGATAAGCAGATGATCGTAGGGAAGTCCAACGACAATTCACCTAGTGTGTTGCCATGGCCGAAGCTCCCCTTCTCGCGATACGCACCCTGCCCAGCTGGCTCCTGGGCCGCGCCGCCGCCCGGGGTCGCGCCCTGGTGTCCGCCGCCCTGGCCGAAGAGGGCATGAGGACGTGGCACCACGCCGTCCTCTCGGCCGCCCACGACCTCGCCCCCGTAGCCCAGGCCGACCTGGGCAGAAGCGCCGGCCTCGACCCCAAGGACGTCGTAGGCATCCTCAACGACCTGCAGTCCGCCGGCCTGGTCACCCGCACCCCCGACCCGACGGACCGCCGCAAGAACGCCGTGTCCCTGACCCGGGACGGCACCCGACTCCTCGCGCGCTGCGAAAAGCTGGCCCGCGCGGCGAACGACGACCTCCTCAGCCCCCTCTCCGAGGCCGAACGAGCCCAATTCATAAGGCTGTTGAGCCGGATCTCCGGTACGGACGACTGATGCCGGCTGAGGGGGCTTCATGACAGCTTGAGGCCGCCACGCTGGTGCCTCCCAGCCCAGCCCGGCACCGGGCAAGGGCCCACCAACCAGCACCGGTCCGACGCGCCGGCCGTGAGGGAGCCGTAGGGGGCGCGGCGGTGTTGGAGAGGGGAACGCGCCGAGGCTCGAAGCGTCGAGCACGATCTCCGTCTCGACACCGGCATAAAGCACCCCCGGAGGCGACCGAACAAAAACAGCGGGACCCCTGAATGGCGCAGGGGGCGCTCCCCGCCGTTCGGGGCCCCGCCGTCGTGTCGCGGGGAGCCGGTCAGCCCTGGGCGGCCGCGGTCCGCAGGGCGATGCGGTCCTCGCCCGCGTACACGTTCATGGAGCTGCCGCGCAGGAACCCCACCAGGGTCAGCCCGGTCTCGACCGCCAGGTCCACCGCGAGGGACGACGGAGCCGACACGGCCGCGAGCACCGGAATCCCGGCCATCACCGCCTTCTGTGCGAGCTCGAACGAGGCCCGCCCCGACACCAGCAGGATCGTCCGGGACAGCGGCAGGCTCCCGCTCTGCAGCGCCCGGCCGACGAGCTTGTCCACCGCGTTGTGCCGGCCGACGTCCTCGCGTATGTCGAGCAGCTCCCCGTCCTCCGTGAACAGGGCCGCCGCGTGCAGCCCCCCGGTCCGGTCGAAGACCCGCTGGGCCGCGCGCAGCCGGTCGGGGAGGTCGGCCAGCAGTTCGGGTTCGACCCGGACCGGGGGAGTGTCGGCGATGGGCCACCGAGCCGTCGTACGGACCGCGTCCAGGCTGGCCTTGCCGCACAGACCGCAGGACGACGTGGTGTAGACGTTCCGCTCCAGCGTGATGTCCGGGATCACGACGCCCGGCGCCGTCCTCACGTCCACCACGTTGTACGTGTTGGAACCGTCCACCGTGGCGCCCGCGCAGTACACGATGTTCTGCAGCTCCGAGGCGGCGCCCAGCACCCCCTCGCTCACCAGAAACCCGGCGGCGAGCGCGAAGTCGTCGCCCGGCGTCCGCATGGTGATCGCGAGCGCCTTGCCGTTCAGCCGGATCTCCAGCGGTTCCTCGGCGACGAGCGTGTCCGGGCGGGTGGAGACCGCCCCGTCCCGGATCCGGATCACCTTGCGTCGTTCCGTGACTCGTCCCATGTCCTGATCAGCCCCGGTTCTGTACGTGCTGGTAGCCGAAACGGCCCTTGATGCAGAGGTTGCCGTGGGTCACCGGGTTGTCGTGCGGTGAGGTGACCTTCACGATGTCATTGTCCTGCACGTGGAGGGTGAGGTTGCAGCCCACTCCGCAGTACGCGCACACGGTCGTCGTCTCCGTCTGCTGGGACTCGTCCCACGTACCCGCCGCCCGCATGTCGAACTCCGACTTGAACGACAGCGCGCCGGTCGGGCACACCTCGATGCAGTTCCCGCAGTACACGCAGGCCGAATCGGTCAACGGAGCGTCGTGCTCCACCGCGATCCGCGCATCGAATCCCCGCCCCGCCACCGAGATGGCGAACGTGTTCTGCCACTGGTCACCGCACGCGTCGACGCACTTGTAGCAGAGGATGCACTTGTCGTAGTCACGCACATACAGATCGTTGTCGACCTTGGGTTCCTCATTCAACCGGGCCGCGTCCGGCCCGAAGCGGTCCGGCTTCGCCTCGTACTCCTTGATCCACTCAGCCACTTGAGGTGTGGTCGACAAATCGACCGACGAGGCAAGAAGCTCCAGCACGACCTTCCGGCTGTGCCGCGCACGTTCCGTGTCGGTCTTCACCTCCATGCCGGGCTCGGCCCTGCGGGAGCAGGCCGGGACCAGGGTGCGGGAACCCTCCACCTCGACGACGCACACCCGGCAGGCGTTCTTCGGGGTGAGCGTGTCGCCCTGGCACAGGGTCGGGATGTCCTTCCCCGCCGACCGGCAGGCGTCGAGGATCGTGGAACCCTCCGGCGCCCGTACCGGCTCCCCGTCGATGGTGAACTCCAGCAGTCGGCGCGGGATCCCCAGCGGTGTCACGGTCATTCGTACGCCCCCAGACGGTCGATGGCGGATTCCACGGCGTTCCACGCGGTCTGCCCGAGACCGCAGATCGAGGCGTCCCGCATGGCGCGGCCGACCTCCCGGAGCAGGGCGATGTCGTCGGCGGCAGCCGCACCGGTGCGCTCCGCGATCCGGTGCAGCGCCTCTTCCTGTCGCACGGTCCCGACCCGACACGGCACGCACTGCCCGCACGACTCGTCGCGGAAGAACTCGGCGATCCGCAGCAGCAGCCGCGGCAGCGGAACCGTGTCGTCGAAGGCCATCACCACGCCCGAGCCGAGCGTCGTCCCCGCCTCCCGGGTGCCTTCGAAAGTGAGCGGGATGTCCATCTCATCAGGCCGTACGAAGCCGCCCGCCGCCCCGCCGAGCAGTACGGCCCGCAACCCGTCCCGCACCCCGGCCAGCTCCAGCAACTCACCCAGCGTCGCACCGAACGGCAGCTCGTAAATCCCGGGCCGGTCCACCGTCCCCGACACACAGAACAGCTTCGGCCCGGTGGACCTGGCCGTCCCGATCGCCGCGTACGCGGGCGCTCCCATTGTCAGGATCGGCAGGACGTTGACCAGCGTCTCCACGTTGTTCTCGACCGTGGGCTTGCCGAACAGGCCCTTCTCCACCGGGAAGGGCGGCTTGGAGCGCGGCTCGCCGCGGTAGCCCTCGATGGAGTTGAACAGGGCCGTCTCCTCACCGCAGATGTACGCGCCCGCACCCCTGCGGATCTCGATGTCGAAGGCGTACCCCTGGCCGAGGACGTCCTCGCCGAGCAGCCCACGCGCGCGTGCCTGCACCAGCGCGTGCTCCAGACGCCGCAGCGCCCGCGGATACTCGCCGCGGAGATAGAGGTAGCCCTTGTGCGCGCCCGTCGCGTACCCCGCGATCGTCATCGACTCGATCAGCGCGTACGGGTCGCCCTCCATGATCACGCGGTCTTTGAAGGTGCCCGGCTCGGACTCGTCCGCGTTGCACACCACGTAGTGCGGATGGTCGGGCTGGGACGCCGTGGCCTGCCATTTGCGGCCGGTGGGGAAGGCGGCGCCGCCGCGCCCGACCAGGCCCGAGTCGCTGACCTCACGGATCACCCCGGAGGGGCCCAGCCCGAAGGCGCGGCGCAGGGCGGTGTAGCCGCCGTGGGCGCGGTAGTCGTCGAGCGACGCCGGGTCGACCACGCCGACGCGGCTGAGGAGGATCAGGTCGCCCGACCCAGCCTGGGGCACCGCGAGCGCCGCCGGCGGCTCCTCGGGCGCCGAGTCCGGCGCGGTCGCGGCGAGGACGGCCTCGCGGACGGTCGCCGGCGCCGACACCGCCGTACGCACCGGATCCCCGGCCCTGATCGCCAGCGCGGCCGGAGCCCGCTCGCACAGTCCCAGGCAGGGGCTGCGCTCCACCTGGACGCCGGGACCGAGTCCCGCCTCGATCCCGGCGCACAGCTCGGACGCCCCGGCTGCCGCGCATGCCAGGTCGGTGCAGACGTGCAGCACCGTCGCCGGACGCGGCTTCACGGAGAACATCGCGTAGAAGGTGGCCACCCCGTACGCCTCCGCCGGCGGCACCGTCAGCCGTCGGCACAGGTAGTCCAGGGCGCCGTCACTGATCCATCCCACCCGGTCGTTGATGGCGTGCAGCCCCGGCAACAGCAGGTCGCGGCGGTCCCGGGCCTCGCGTCCGCCGCGCGCCCATCGCAGGTCGGCATCGGAGCGGTCGGCGCCCTCCCAGGAGGACTCGGGCGGGCCCAACAGGGCGTCGACGGCCGCCCGTTCGTCGTCCGTCGGCTTACTGTCGCCGAAGTGCAGGTCCACTTACGTCACCTCACGATGGTCGCGACGGGGAGCTTCTCGATCCGGATCGCCGACGCCTTGAACTCCGCCGTCCCCGCGATCGGGCAGTTCGCCTCGATCGTCAGCTGGTTGGTGTCCACCTCGTCGGGAAAGTGCATGGTCATGAACGCCAGACCGGGACGGAGCGCCGGATCGACCCACACCGGAGCGACCACCGCCCCGCGCCGCGAGGTCACCTGGACCTCCTCGCCGACCACGACCCCGTACCGCTCCGCGTCCTCCGGGCACAGCTCGACGTACTCCCCGCGCCGCAGCGGCGAGGCGAAACTCCCGCTCTGCACACCGGTGTTGTAGGAGTCGAGCCGCCGCCCGGTCGTGAGCCGGATCGGGAACCGGTCGTCGGTGAGGTCGACCGGCGGATCGTGCTGGACCAGCCCGAACGGCGCCGGCATGCCCCGCTGCGCCGGGTCGGCATCCCACAACCGGCCGTGCAGATACGTCGGTTCGAGCTGCTCGGTGCTCGGGCACGGCCACTGGATGCCCTGGTGCTCCTCCAGGCGTTCGTACGTCATCCCGTAGTGGTCCGGCGACACCGACCTCAGCTCGTTCCAGACGGCCTCCGAGTCGGCGTACTTCCAGTCGTGGCCGAGGCGAGCCGCAAGCTCGCAGATGATGTCGATGTCCTCGCGAGCCTCACCGGGCGGCGTGACCGCACGTCGTACGCGCTGAACTCGGCGTTCGCTATTGGTGGTTGTGCCGTCGGTCTCGGCCCACCCGGCGGTCGCGGGCAGCACCACGTCCGCCAGCTCGGCCGTCTTCGTCAGGAAGATGTCCTGGACGACCAGGAAGTCGAGCGCCTGCATGCGCCGTACCGCCTGCTCGCTGTCCGCCTCCGACTGCGCCGGGTTCTCGCCGATGCAGTAGACGGCCTTGAGCGTGCCCTCCTCCATCGCCTCGAACATCTCGGTGAGGTTCATCCCGTAGTGCGGCTGGATGACTGTGTCCCAGGCCGACTCGAATTTCAGCCGGGTGTCCGCGTCGAGGATGTCCTGGAAGCCGGGGAGGCGGTTGGGGATGGCGCCCATGTCGCCGCCTCCTTGCACGTTGTTCTGGCCGCGCAGGGGCTGCAACCCGCTTCCGTAGCGGCCCACATGGCCCGTCAGCAGCGACAGGTTGATCAGCGCCCGGACGTTGTCCGTGCCGTTGTGGTGCTCGGTGATGCCCAGGGTCCAGCACAGCTGGGCGCGCTCGGCGCGGGCGTAGGCGTGCGCCAACTCCCGTATGGCGGCGGCCGGTACGCCCGTCACCTTCTCGGCGAGCGACAGCGTCCACGGCTCGACCAGCTTCCTGTACTCCTCGAAGCCGCTCGTCGCCCGCTCGATGAACGCCTCGTTGGCCAGCCCCGCGTGGATGATCTCGCGGCCGATCGCGTGCGCCATCGGGATGTCGGTGCCGACGTTCAGGCCGAGCCAGCTCTCCGCCCACTCGGCCGTCGACGTCCGGCGTGGGTCGACGGCGTACATCCGGGCGCCACCCCGGATCCCCTTCAGCACGTGCTGGAAGAAGATCGGGTGCGCGAAGCGGGCGTTGGAGCCCCACATCACGATGACGTCGGTGTGCTCGATCTCCTCGTACGACGACGTCCCGCCGCCGGATCCGAAGGCGGCCGACAGACCCGCGACGCTCGGGGCGTGACAGGTGCGGTTGCAGGAGTCGACGTTGTTGGTGCCCATGACGACGCGGGCGAACTTCTGCGCCACGTAGTTCATTTCGTTGGTCGCGCGGGCGCAGGAGAACATGCCGAACGCGCCGTGGGCGGCTTGCAGACCGCGGGCGGCACGGTCCAGTGCCTCGTCCCAACTCGCCCGGCGAAAGGGCTCGTTGCGGGAATCCCGTACCAGTGGGTGGGTGAGTCGGGTGTAGGTCTTCGGTTCGCGCTTCCTCGTGCTTTTCATGCGGCGCTCCTCAGCGCGAGCAGGTCCGAGATGGCGTGCACGGTGCGCAGGGTGGGCACCTGCACGCCGGTGATCTCCGCCAGCTCGACGACCGCGGCGAGCAGTACGTCGAGTTCGAGCGGTTTGCCGCGCTCCAGGTCCTGGAGCGTGGAGGTGCGGTGGTCGCCCACGCGCTCGGCGCCGGCGAGACGGCGCTCGATGGAGACGCCGACCTTGCAGCCGAGGGCCTCGGCGACCGACAGCGTCTCGGTCATCATGATCTCGATGACCTTGCGGGTGCCGCCGTGCAGGCACATCTGCCGCATGGTGGCGCGGGCCAGCGCGCTGATCGGGTTGAAGGAGATGTTGCCGAGCAGCTTGAGCCAGATGTCGTTGCGCAGGTCCGGCTCGACGGGGCACTTGAGCCCGCCCGCCTGCATGGCCTCGCTGAGCGCGAGACACCGCGTGGACACGCTGCGGTCGGGCTCGCCGATGGAGAACCGGGTGCCTTCGAGATGTCGTACGACTCCTGGTTCCGCCAGCTCTGTGGCCGCGTACACGACGCAGCCGATGGCCCGTTCGGGCGCGAGCACCGCACTGACCGCGCCGTCGGGGTCCACACTCTCGACGCGGTGGCCGTCGTAGGGGCCGCCGTGCCGGTGGAAGTACCACCAGGGGATGCCGTTCTGGGCGGCTACGACCGCCGTGGTGTCGTGCAGCAGTGGCTCGATCAGCGGCCCGCACGCCGCGTACGAGTTGGCCTTCAGGCCCAGGAAGACGAAGTCGGCCGGGCCGATCTCGGCCGGGTCGTCGGTGGCGTGGGCGCGGGCGGTGAAGTCGCCGCGCGGACTGAGCACCCGCACCCCGTGCTGCCTCATGGCCGCGAGATGCGGTCCACGGGCGACGAGGTGCACATCGGCGCCCGCGCGGTGGAGCGCGGCACCGACATAGGCGCCGATCGCACCGGCGCCGAGGACTGCGACTTTCATACGGGGGAGCTCCGTTCGGTCGAGGGATACCGCGGAGATGGCGCACTGCCGAAACTCTGTCGACGGAATATTGTCTACAGTATGGGACTTGGGGCAGCAAGAGTTCGCGCAAGAACCAGAACCGGCCACTGTGATCGTTGAATCAGTGACCGTTCATCGCGTTCTGGATACCGCTCACCGCATACGATCGACATCCGCCTTTTCAACCACCCCGGTTCTTCTTACCGTTCGGGATCATGAGTCCCCCAGTCGCACCCGCGGGCTGGAGCCGCTGGCTCGTTCCCCCAGCCGCGCTCTCGGTCCATCTCTCCATCGGCCAGGCCTACGCCTGGAGCGTGTTCAAGCCGCCGCTCGAATCCGCGCTCGGCCTCAGCGGCACCGAGAGCGCGCTGCCCTTCCAGCTCGGCATCGTGATGCTCGGTCTGTCGGCCGCGTTCGGCGGCACGCTCGTGGAGCGCAACGGACCGCGCTGGGCGATGACCGTGGCCCTGGTGTGCTTCTCGTCCGGCTTCCTGCTCTCCGCGCTCGGCGCGGCGACCGAGCAGTACTGGCTGATCGTCCTCGGCTATGGCTTCGTCGGCGGGATCGGCCTCGGCATCGGCTACATCTCGCCCGTGTCGACGCTGATCAAGTGGTTCCCCGACCGGCCGGGCATGGCCACCGGCATCGCCATCATGGGCTTCGGCGGCGGCGCGCTGATCGCCTCGCCGTGGTCGGCGCAGATGCTGGAGTCGTTCGGCAGCGACAGCTCCGGGATCGCGCTGGCGTTCCTGGTGCACGGACTGTCGTACGCCGTGTTCATGCTGCTGGGCGTGCTGCTGGTGCGGGTGCCGCGCACCGAGAAGCCGGTCGAGGGTGCGCCGAGCGCCTTCCAGGGACCGCAGGTCTCCGCCAACAGCGCCATCCGCACCCCGCAGTTCTGGTGTCTGTGGGTGGTGCTCTGCATGAACGTGACCGCGGGCATCGGCATCCTGGAGAAGGCCGCCCCGATGATCACGGACTTCTTCGCGGACACCTCGACGCCGGTCTCGGCGACGGCCGCCGCGGGCTTCGTGGCGCTGCTGTCGGCGGCCAACATGGCGGGCCGCATCGGCTGGTCGTCCACCTCCGACCTGATCGGACGCAGGAACATCTACCGCGTCTATCTGGGCGTGGGCGCGCTGATGTACGCGTCGCTCGCGCTGTTCGGCGACTCCTCCAAGCCGCTGTTCATCCTGAGCGCGCTGGTGATCCTCTCCTTCTACGGCGGCGGCTTCGCGACCATCCCCGCCTATCTGAAGGACCTCTTCGGCGCCTACCAGGTCGGCGCCATCCACGGGCGGCTGCTGACCGCCTGGTCGCTGGCCGGCGTGCTCGGGCCGCTGATCGTGAACTGGATCGCCGACCGGCAGGAGGAGGCCGGCAAGCACGGCTCGTCCCTGTACGGGCTGTCCTTCGTCATCATGATCGGGCTGCTCGTCGTCGGCTTCATCGCCAACGAACTCGTCCGGCCCGTCCACCCCCGCCATCACATCCCCGAACCCATCAGTCAGGAGGCCGTCGATGTCGAACGACAGCAGCCAGAGTCCGCCTGACCGGCGCGGTCTGATCGCCTTCGCCTGGGTGTGGGTGGGGGCGCCGCTCGCCTACGGGCTGTACGAACTCGTCCAGAAGGCGACGCAGCTGTTCACCGGGTGACGGTGCGGGAACTGTTCGGATGTCCGGGAACCTGACGGAAGCCGACAACCGGGGCGTCCGTTTCCTGTGGCTTCACCTGCCGCCGTACCGGTGAGTCACTGATCAGACTGGTGGATCCCGTAACCCGAAGCACCGAGGGGGACCACCCATGAACGGCTCGCGGATCGCCGCCGTCGGCCATTACCAGCCCGCCAGGGTACTCACCAACGAGGACCTGGCGGGCTTGGTCGACACCAGCGATGAGTGGATCACAAGCCGGGTGGGCATCCGGACGCGCCATATCGCCGGGCCGGACGAGCCGGTGGACGAGCTGGCCGCGCACGCCGCCGCCAAGGCGCTCGCGGCGGCGGGCCTGGCGCCCGCCGACATCGACCTGGTGCTGGTCGCCACGTCGACGGCCGTCGACCGCTCCCCGAACATGGCCGCCCGGGTCGCGGCCCGGCTCGGCATCCCGTCGCCGGCCGCCATGGACGTCAACGTCGTCTGCGCGGGCTTCACCCACGCGCTGGCCACGGCGGACCACGCCGTACGGGCGGGAGCTGCCGTACGCGCCCTGGTCATCGGCGCCGACAAGATGTCCGACGTCACCGACTGGACCGACCGGACCACCTGCGTCCTCGTCGGCGACGGCGCGGGGGCCGCCGTCGTCGAGGCCGTGGACGAGCCCGGTATCGGGCCGGTGCTGTGGGGCTCGGTGCCGGAGATGGGGCACGCCGTACGGATCGAGGGCACGCCCGCGCGCTTCGCGCAGGAGGGACAGAGCGTCTACCGATGGGCCACCACACAGCTGCCGCCGATCGCCCGCAAGGCCTGCGAGAAGGCCGGGCTCGCACCCGAGGACCTCGCCGCGGTCGTCCTCCACCAGGCCAACCTGCGCATCATCGAGCCGCTCGCCGAGAAGATCGGCGCGGTCAACGCGGTCGTCGCCCGCGATGTCGCCGAATCCGGTAACACCTCCGCCGCCAGCATCCCCCTTGCCTTCTCCAAGCTCGTCGAGCAGGGCGCGATCACCACCGGCGACCCGGTCCTGCTGTTCGGCTTCGGCGGCAATCTCTCGTACGCCGGACAGGTCGTCCGGTGTCCGTGAGCTGCGCCGACATCAGAGTGGGGCCAGGCGTGTGACTCCGGGTGTGACGAGGTCAACTCCGCGTTCCCCTGGCCCCGGTGCGCCGTAGACTGTAGACGAAAGACAATTCATACTCACGCTACGGCTGCTGTGCACGGCCCTGCCGAGGAGGGGGACCGCGATGTTGTCGACAGGACTGCCGCAGGGAGCTGTACCCAAGCTCGAACGACCCGGACCACTGCGCGACCGTGTCTATGAGGCACTGCTCGAACTCATCACCACCCGCGCCCTCCAGCCCGGCCAGCATCTGGTCGAGAGCGAACTCGCAGGCCATCTCGGCGTGTCGCGCCAGCCGGTGCGCGAGGCGCTGCAGCGGCTGAACACCGAGGGCTGGGTCGATCTGCGGCCCGCCCAGGGCGCGTTCGTGCATGAGCCGACCGAGGAGGAGGCCGACCAGCTCCTCACCGTCCGTACGCTCCTGGAGGCCGAGGCCGCCCGGCTCGCCGCCGCCAACGCGGGCAGCGCCGGCATCACCACGCTGGAAGAGCTGTGCGCGGAGGGCGAGAAGGCCGTCGCCGCCGACGACGTGGACGGCGCCGTCGCCATGAACGCCCGATTCCACGCCAAGATCATGGAGCTGGCCGGCAACGCGGTCCTCGCCGAACTCGCCGCCCAGGTCGACCGCCGCGTCCGCTGGTACTACACCCCGATCGCCCGCCAGCGTGGCCGGCAGTCCTGGATCGAGCACCGCGAGCTGATCGCCGCGATCTCCGAGCGGGACGAGGAGCGCGCCACGCAGCTGATGCGGGACCACACCGAGCACACGCGACGGTCGTATCACGCGCGGGCGAAGTCCTGACGTTCCCGCACGGGTAGGTGCCGTTCGCTCCGATGCGGAGTCCTCACGCCGACCTTTGTCCTGTGAGTGGAGAAAGTCAGCAGCAATCTCTGCACAGCTTCTTCCCAGCGTCGGCTACCGCTGCTACGTTCCCCTCGAAAGCCCGGCAACTGGTGGCCGATTGAGGCGGGGAGGGGCTCGTGAGACGCATGACGGCACGACCCGCGAATGCTCATCAGGCCCGTCTGCTCCTGCTGCTCAGGGACGGCGGCCCCAACTCGCGGGCCCAGCTGGGTGATCAGGTCGATCTGTCACGGTCCAAGCTGGCCGTGGAGGTGGACCGGCTCCTGGAGACCGGCCTCGTCGTGGCCGACGGACTCGCCGCCTCGCGCGGTGGCCGCCGCTCCCACAACGTCCGCCTCAATCCAGGACTGCGTTTCCTCGGCGTCGACATCGGCGCGACCTCGGTCGACGTCGCCGTCACCAACGCCGAGCTGGAGATCCTCGGCCATCTCAACCAGCCCATGGACGTACGCGAGGGCCCGGTCGCGGTCTTCGAGCAAGTCCTCGCCATGGCCGCGAAGTTGAGGGCCACGGGGCTCGCGGAGGGCTTCGACGGCGCCGGCATCGGCGTCCCGGGACCGGTCCGCTACCCCGAGGGTGTGCCGGTGGCTCCGCCGATCATGCCGGGCTGGGACGGCTTCCCGGTACGGGAGGCGCTCAGCCAGGAACTCGGCTGCCCGGTCATGGTCGACAACGACGTGAACCTGATGGCGATGGGGGAGCAGCACGCCGGGGTCGCCCGGACCGTGGCCGACTTCCTCTGCGTCAAGATCGGTACCGGTATCGGCTGCGGCATCGTCGTCGGCGGCACCGTCTACCGCGGCACGACCGGCAGCGCGGGGGACATCGGGCACATCCAGGCCGTGCCCGACGGCCGACCCTGCGCCTGCGGCAACCGGGGCTGCCTGGAAGCCCACTTCAGTGGAGCCGCGCTGGCCCGGGACGCCGTGGAGGCGGCCCAGCAGGGCCGGTCGGCGGAACTCGCCGCGCGTCTTGAGGCGAACGGCACCCTGACCGCCGTGGATGTCGCCGCCGCCGCTGCCGCGGGTGACGCCACCTCGCTCGACCTGATCCGTGAGGGCGGCAACCGCGTCGGCCAGGTCATCGCCGGACTCGTCTCCTTCTTCAACCCCGGCCTGTTGGTGATAGGCGGTGGAGTGACCGGCCTCGGCCACACCCTGCTCGCCGCGCTCCGCACCCAGGTCTACCGCCAGTCGCTGCCTCTGGCGACCGGCAACCTGCCCATAGTTCTAGGGGAGTTGGGCCCCACCGCCGGAGTCATCGGCGCGGCCCGGCTCATCAGCGACCACCTGTTCTCACCCGCGTAGACAGCACCTTCGTCAGGCACCTCAAGCACAGCGCCCCTGATCTGCCCTGCCCTGAACACGCATGCCCGCAAGCGCCCTGCAACCGGCCCGCACGCCCGCCAAGGGGAAGCCACATGGCACCAGAATCTCCGCTGCTCAGCATGTCCGGCATCACCAAGTCGTTCCCCGGAGTCCGGGCCCTGGACGGCGTCGACCTCGACGTCCAGGCCGGTGAAGTGCACTGCCTCCTCGGCCAGAACGGGGCCGGCAAGTCCACCCTGATCAAGGTCCTGGCCGGCGCCCACCAGCCGGACACCGGCACGATCCACTGGCGCGGCGAACCGGTCACGCTCCGCTCGCCCATCGCCGCCATGCGCCTCGGTATCGCCACCATCTACCAGGAACTCGACCTGGTGGAGCACCTGTCGGTGGCCGAGAACGTCCACCTGGGCCATGAACCCACGGCCGCCGGTTTCGTCGTACGACGCAGGACCGCGCGCGAGTCGACGGCCGCGCTGCTCCGGCGGCTCGGGCACCCGGAGATCGATCCGGCGCGGCTGGTCGGGGAGTTGTCGGCGGCCCAGCAGCAGATCGTGTCGATGGCGCGGGCGCTCTCCCACGACGTACGGCTCATCGTGATGGACGAGCCGTCCGCCGCGCTCGACCCCGACGAGGTCGACAACCTCTTCAGGATCGTGGGGGACCTGACCGCCGACGGGGTGGCCGTCGTCTACATCTCGCACCGCCTGGAGGAGATCCGCCGCATCGGCGACCGGGTGACCGTGCTGAAGGACGGGCGGGCGGTGGCGGTCGGACTGCCCGCGAAGTCCACGCCGACACGCGAGGTCGTGGCACTGATGACGGGACGGAACGTCGAGTACGTCTTCCCGGACCGGCCGACGCGAGATGCGTCGGGGAGTCCCCTGCTGGAGGTGCAAGGACTGGCCAGGGAAGGCGAGTTCGAGCGCCTGGACCTGACCGTGCACCCCGGAGAGATCGTCGGCCTGGCGGGTCTGGTCGGCTCGGGCCGCTCCGAGATCCTGGAGACGATCTACGGCGCTCGCAAACCCACCACCGGTCAGGTCCGGGTCGACGGACGGGTGCTCAGGCCCGGCAGTGTGCGGGCCGCCGTCCGTGCCGGGCTCGGCCTCGCGCCCGAGGAGCGCAAGGCGCAGGCGCTGCTGATGCTGGAGTCCGTCACCCGCAATGTGTCGGTCTCCTCCATGTCCCGCTTCTCGCGCGGCGGCTGGATGGACCACGGCGCCGAGCTGAGCGCTGCGCGGGCCGCCACCCGCGAGCTGTCGCTGCGCCCCGACAACCCCTCGGTTCCGGTGCGCACCCTGTCCGGCGGCAACCAGCAGAAGGCGGTCCTCGCCCGCTGGCTGCTGCGCGGCTGCCGGGTGCTGCTGCTCGACGAACCGACCCGGGGCGTCGATGTCGGCGCCCGCGCCGAGCTGTACGCGGTGATCCGCCGTCTCGCCGACGAAGGGCTCGGCGTGCTGCTGGTCTCCAGCGAGGTGCCCGAGGTGCTGGGCCTCGCCGACCGCGTCCTGGTGTTGCGCGAGGGGCGTGTCGTACACGAGGCGCCCGCCCGTGAACTCGACGAACACCGTGTACTCGACCTCGTCATGGAAGGAAGTCCGGCGTCATGACGCAGCACGTCTCCCCGCCCCGGGGCGGCACCGACAAGACGGTCCCGGTGGGCGAACCCCCCGCCTGGCGGGGAATGTTGGCCCGCTCCGACGTCCGTACGCTCTCCCTGCTCGGCGTGCTCGCCGCGCTGATCCTGATCGGCGGCATCACCAAGCCCGACGAGTTCCTCGACACCCGCAACCTCCAACTCGTCCTCACCCAGGGCTCGGTGATAGGCGTCGTCACGGTCGGTATGACCTTCGTCATCACCTCCGGCGGCATCGATCTCTCCGTCGGCGCGATCGTCGCCCTCGCCTCGGTCTGGGCGACCACCGTCGCCACCCAGGAGTACGGCTTCGCGGGCATCCTCTTCACGGCGGTGATCGTCGGAGTGGGCTGCGGCCTGGTCAACGGCCTGCTCATCGCGTACGGCGGGATGGTCCCGTTCATCGCCACCCTCGCCATGCTGGCCTCGGCGCGCGGGCTCGCCCTCCAGATCACCGACGGCAAGACCCAGATCGTCACGGTGCCCTCCGTCCTGGACCTCGGCGAGCGCGACGCATACGTCCTCGGCGTCCCGCCGCTCGTGATGGTGTTCGCCGTCGTCACGATCATCGGCTGGCTGATCCTGAACCGCACCACCTTCGGCCGCCGCACCGTCGCCGTCGGCGGCAACGCGGAAGCCGCCCGGCTCGCCGGCATCGACGTACGCCGGCAGCGGCTGTACCTCTATCTGCTGTCCGGACTGTGCTGCGGCATCGCCGCCTTCCTGCTGATCGTCCTGTCCGGCTCGGGCCAGAACACCAACGGCAACCTGTACGAACTCGACGCCATCGCGGCCGCGATCATCGGCGGCACGCTGCTGAGCGGAGGCCGCGGCACCATCGTCGGCTCGGTGCTCGGCGTTCTGATCTTCACCACGATCACCAACATCTTCGCCCTGAACAACCTGCAGAGCGACGTTCAGCAAATCGCCAAGGGCGCGATCATCGTCGCGGCCGTGCTGGTCCAGCGCCGTACCGCGAGCACGACTTGAGGAAAGGGTTCAGTGATATGTCACATCTCACCAGTCGCAGAGGACTGCTCTTCGGGGCCGCCGCCGTATCCACCGGAGCCCTCCTCGCAGGTTGCACGAGTAACGAGTCGAGCAACGACGAGCCGGCCGCGAACGACCAGCCGGCCGCCGACGACAAGCCCGGCAAGCAGGTCACCATCGGCTTCGCCGGCCCGCAGGCCGACCACGGCTGGCTCAACGCGATCAACGACAACGCCAAGAGCCGGGCAAAGAAGTACTCCGATGTCACCCTGGAGATCACCGAGGGCTCCAACGACACGGCCGCGCAGATCGGCCAGATCGAGACCCTGATCAACAAGAAGGTCGACGTCCTGGTGATCCTGCCCGCCGACGGCAAGGCCCTCACCCAGGTCGGGTTGCAGGCGATGCGCGCGAACATCCCCGTCGTCAACCTCGACCGGATCTTCAACACCCCGCAGGCGTACCGCTGCTGGATCGGCGGCGACAACTACGGCATGGGCCTCAACGCCGGTCACTACATCGGCGAGAAGCTCAAGGGGAAGTCGGGCGCCCGCGTCATCGAGCTGGCCGGCCTGGACAACCTGGAGCTGACCCAGCAGCGCACGAAGGGCTTCGACGACGCGCTGAAGAACTACCCCAACGTCAAGAAGGTGGCCCGTCAGGCGGCCGAGTTCACGGTGGAGTCCGGGCAGGCCAAGATGGCCCAGCTCCTCCAGGCCCAGTCGAAGTTCGACGCCCTGTGGAACCACGACGACGACCAGGGCGTGGGCGCCCTGCGCGCCATCGAGCAGGCCGGACGGGACGACTTCCTGATGGTCGGCGGGGCGGGTGCGCTCTCCGCCTTCCAGGCCATCAAGCAGGACGACGGCGTGCTGAAGGCGACCGTCCTCTACCCGCCCACCATGGCCGCGTCCGCGATCGACCTCGCCCGCGCGCTCGGCCAGAGCAAGGGCATCGGCGGCCTCGCCGAGTTCGAGATCCCTGCCTCGCTGACGCTGTACTCGGCCGTCGTCGACAAGACCAACGTCGACCAGTACATGCCCACCGGCTTCAAGTAAGCGCGCCCCGCACACCCGGGTCCGGCCCACGCACCGGGCCGGACCCCACCCCCCACCGCGCCACGACGACGAGGAGGACCACTCCATGGGACAGCCGAACCCGCCCGAGGGAGCAGAGGGAGCCGGGGGAGCCGAGCCCGAGAAGCCGCCGCTGCGTGTCGGCATGGTCGGGTACGCCTTCATGGGCGCCGCCCACTCCCAGGGCTGGCGGACCGCGGGCCGGGTCTTCGATCTTCCCCTGCGTCCGGAGTTGACCGCGATCTGCGGACGGGACTCGGCCGCCGTACGCGCCGCGGCCGACCGGCACGGCTGGGCGTCGGCCGAGACCGACTGGCGGGCCCTGGTCGCACGGGACGACATCGACCTCGTCGACATCTGCACGCCCGGGGACAGCCACGCCGAGATCGCCCTCGCCGCGCTGGCCGCCGGCAAGCACGTCCTGTGCGAGAAGCCGCTCGCGAACACCGTCGAGGAAGCGGGAGCCATGACGGCGGCCGCTCAAGAAGCTTCGGAACGCGGCCAGTTGGCGATGGTCGGCTTCAACTACCGCCGGGTGCCCGCCACGGCGCTCGCCCGCCGGATGATCGCCGACGGCAAGCTCGGCAGTCTGCGCCACGTCAGGGTGACGTACCTTCAGGACTGGCTCGTCGACCCCGAGTTCCCGCTCACCTGGCGGCTGCGCAAGGAACTGGCCGGCTCCGGCGCCCTCGGCGACCTGGGCGCCCATATCGTCGACCTCGCGCAGTATCTGACGGGGGAGCAGCTGGCCGGGGTGTCCGCGGTCACGGAGACGTTCGTGCGTGAACGCCCGCTGCCGGGCGGTGCCGTGAAAGGGCTGTCCGCGGTGTCGGCCGAGGGCACCGGCCCGGTCACCGTCGACGACGCCGCCCTGTTCACCGGCCGCTTCCCCTCCGGCGCCCTCGCCTCCTTCGAGGCGACCCGGTACGCCACCGGCCGCAAGAACGCCCTGCGCATCGAACTCAACGGCGAGCGCGGCTCGTTGGCCTTCGACCTGGAGCGGCTCAACGAGCTCGAGTACCACGACGGTACGGAGCCCGGCACGCACGCGGGCTTCCGCCGCATCCTCGTCACCGAACCCGACCACCCCTACCTGGAGGCCTGGTGGCCGCCCGGTCACGGCCTCGGCTACGAGCACACCTTCGTCCACCAGGCCCGCGACCTCGTCCACGCCATCGCCGAGGGCCGCCGGCCGGAACCGTCCTTCGCGGACGGCCTCCAGGTGCAGCGCGTCCTGGCGGCGGTCGAGGAGAGCGCCGAGAAGAACTCCGTCTACACACCCATCGCCGTCTGAGGAGGCCTCTGTCCATGCCGCGGAACTTCACGCTCTTCACCGGCCAGTGGGCCGACCTCCCCCTCGAAGAGGTCTGTGGCCTCGCCCGCGACTTCGGCTACGACGGACTCGAACTCGCCTGCTGGGGCGACCACTTCGAGGTCGACAAAGCCCTCGCGGACCCGTCGTACCTCCAGTCCCGGCACGCGCTGCTCGACAAGTACGGCCTCAAGTGCTGGGCGATCTCCAACCACCTCGTCGGCCAGGCCGTCTGCGACGCCATCATCGACGAGCGCCACCAGGCGATTCTGCCGGGCGAGACCTGGGCCGACGGAGACCCGGAGGGGGTGCGGCGGCGGGCCGCGGACCGTATGAAGGACACCGCGCGTGCGGCGTCCGCCTTCGGTGTCGACACCGTCATCGGCTTCACCGGCTCCGCGATCTGGCACCTGGTCGCGATGTTCCCGCCCGCCCCCGAGTCGATGATCGACCGCGGCTACCAGGACTTCGCCGACCGCTGGAACCCGATCCTCGACGTCTTCGACGCGGAGGGCGTGCGGTTCGCCCACGAGGTCCACCCGAGCGAGATCGCGTACGACTACTGGACAACTCACCGTGCGCTGGAGGCCGTTGACCACCGGCCCGCCTTCGGCCTGAACTTCGACCCCTCCCACTTCGTGTGGCAGGACCTCGACCCGGTCGGCTTCCTCTGGGACTTCCGCGACCGCATCTACCACGTCGACTGCAAGGAAGCCCGCAAGCGGCTCGACGGCCGCAACGGCCGCCTCGGCTCGCATCTGCCCTGGGGCGACCCGCGCCGCGGCTGGGACTTCGTGTCGGCGGGCCACGGCGACGTCCCCTGGGAGGACGTCTTCCGCATGCTGCACTCCATCGACTACCAGGGCCCCATCTCCGTGGAGTGGGAGGACGCCGGCATGGGCCGGCTGCAGGGCGCACCCGAGGCCCTGACCCGCCTCAAGGCCTACGACTTCGAGCCGCCGTCGGCCTCCTTCGACGCGGCCTTCGGCAACTGAGCAGTCCACTTCTCCGGGGTGACGGCGCACCCCGGCGCAAGGCACCCGCATGTACAACCAGCCCCATTCTGGAGGCACCCGTGCACGCGTACGACCGCACCACCAGCACCGACAGAAACGAGATCCACAGACGACGCCGCCTGTCCTTCCGCAAGGCGGTCGCCCTGCTCAGCGGGACACTGCTGGCAGGCGCGTCCCTCACCCTCGTAGCGCCTCCTGCCAGCGCCGAACCCTCGGTGGCCGCCGAGGACTTCCAGCAGGTCACGCTCGCCAAGGGCGAGCCGGAGACCGGCGAGCCCATGTCGCTCGCCGTCCTCCCGGACCGCTCGGTCCTGCACACCTCCCGCGACGGCGAACTCCGCCTCACCGACGCGGCGGGCACCACCAAGCTCGCCGGCAAGCTCGACGTCTACTCGCATGACGAGGAAGGTCTCCAAGGCGTAGGCGTCGACCCGGGATTCGCCGACAACCGGTTCATCTACCTCTACTACGCGCCCCCGATGAACACCCCGGCGGGCGACGCCCCCGAGACCGGCACCGCGGCCGACTTCGCCCCGTTCGACGGCGTCAACCGCCTCTCCCGCTTCGTACTGAAGGCGGACGGCACCCTCGACACTGCCAGCGAGAAGAAGATCCTCGACGTCCCGGCCACGCGCGGCATCTGCTGCCACGTCGGCGGCGACATCGACTTCGACGTGGCGGGGAACCTGTACCTGTCGACCGGGGACGACTCCAACCCGTTCCAGTCGGACGGCTTCACCCCCATCGACGAGCGCGCCAACCGCAACCCGGCCTTCGACGCCCAGCGCACGGCCGGCAACACCAACGACCTGCGCGGCAAGATCCTCCGCGTCAAGGTGAACGCTGACGGCTCGTACGCCATCCCCGACGGCAACCTCTTCGCGCCCGGCACGGACAAGACGCGCCCCGAGATCTACGCGATGGGCCTGCGCAACCCGTTCCGCTTCAGCGTCGACGAGAAGACGGGGATTCTGTACGTGGGTGAGTACGGCCCCGACGCCGGAGCCGCCGACCCGGCTCGTGGACCGGCGGGCCAGGTCGAGTTCGCCCGCATCACCAAGCCCGGCAACTTCGGCTGGCCGTACTGCACCGGCGACAACGACGCCTACGTGGACTACGACTTCGCAACCGGCGCCTCCGGTGCGGCATTTGACTGCGCCGCCCCCAAGAACACCTCGCCGAACAACACCGGCCTGACCGACCTGCCCCCGGCGCAGCCCGCCTGGATCCCGTACGACGGCCCGTCCGTCCCGGAGTTCGGTGACGGCTCCGAGTCCCCGATGGGTGGCCCGGTCTACCACTACGACCCGAACCTCGACTCGCCGGTCAAGTTCCCCGAGGCGTACGACGGTGACTTCTTCGCGGGCGAGTTCGGCCGCCGCTGGATCAAGCGCATCACCTCGGACGCCGACGGCACGGTGCAGTCGATCAACGACATCCCGTGGACCGGCACCCAGGTCATGGACATGGAGTTCGGCCCGGACGGCGCGCTGTACGTCCTCGACTACGGCGTCTCCTGGTTCGGCGGCGACGAGCACTCCGCGCTGTACCGCATCGAGAACGCGACCGACGGGCACTCTCCGGTGGCACAGGCGTCCTCTTCCGTGACGTCCGGGCAGGCGCCGCTGAAGGTGAACTTCTCCTCCGCCGGCACCAGTGACGCCGACGGCGACTCCCTCACGTACAGCTGGGACTTCGGCGACGGAGCCAAGTCGACCTCGGCGAACCCCACGCACAAGTACACGAAGAACGGGACCTACACGGCGACGCTGACGGCCAAGGACCCCAGCGGCCGCACCGGCAGCGCCAGTGTGCAGATCGTGGTGGGCAACACGGCGCCGACGGTGACTCTGGAACTGCCGCGGGACGGGCAGCTATTCAGCTTCGGGGACGCCGTGCCGTTCAAGGTGAAGGTCACCGATCCGGAGGACGGGACCATCGACTGCGCCAAGGTCAAGGTCACCTTCGTCCTCGGCCACGACAGCCACGGTCACCCGGTGACCTCGGCGAACGGCTGCACCGGCACCATCCAGACCAGCGCCGACGGCGGCCATGACGAGGACGCGAACATCTTCGGCGTCTTCGACGCGGAGTACACCGACGGCGGTGGCGGCGGCCAGGAGGCGCTCACCAGCCACGACCAGTCCGTCGTCCAGCCCAAGCACCGCCAGGCCGAGCACTTCGGGAAGGCCTCGGGAGCCAAGGTGCAGACACGTGCCACCGCGCACGGCGGCGAGACCGTCGGCGACATCAACAACGGCGACTGGATCTCCTTCGAGCCCTACGTCCTGAGCAACGCCAAGAAGCTCACGGCACGGGTCGCCTCCGCCGGCACGGGCGGCAAGCTCGAGATCCGCGCGGGCTCACCCAAGGGACGCCTACTCGGCACCGCGAACGTTCCGGTGACGGGCGGCTGGGAGACCTACCAGGACGTCAGTACGTCCCTGAAGGGCGCACCACGCGGGACGACCACGCTCTACCTGGTCTTCAAGGGCAGCGGCACCGGCGCCCTGTACGAGGTGGACGACTTCACCTTCACCACGGGCTGAGAGGAGACGTGATGCGATCAACCAGCCGAATGGCAACCGCGGTTGTGGGCGCGGCACTGGTCCTCGGCTGCGTCTCGGGGCCGGCCGCGTCGGACCCCGACGCGGACGCCGGGCGGGTGCTGGTCTTCTCCAAGACCGCGGGCTTCCGCCATGACTCCATCCCCGAGGGCGTGGCAGCCCTCAAGGAACTCGGCGCGTCGAGCGACTACACCGTCGACGCGACCGAGGACGCGCGCGCCTTCACCCCGTCGAACCTGCGGCGCTACGACGCCGTGGTCTTCCTCTCGACGACCGGGGACGTCCTGAACGGCAAGCAACAGCGCGCCTTCGAGGGCTACATCCGGCAGGGCGGCGGCTATATGGGCGTCCACGCCGCAGCCGACACCGAGTACGACTGGGCGTTCTACGGCGGCCTCGCCGGTGCGTATTTCGAGTCGCACCCGGCGATCCAGCGCGCGACGGTGCGGGTCGAGGACCATGCGCACCCCGCGACCGCCGGTCTGGACGCCGCCTGGGACCGGACGGACGAGTGGTACAACTACCGCTCCAACCCCCGGGACCGGGCCCATGTCCTCGCCTCGCTGGACGAGTCCTCGTACACGGGCGGCACGATGGACGGCGACCACCCGATCGCCTGGTGCCAGCAGTACCAGGGCGGACGCTCCTTCTACACCGGCGGCGGGCACACCAAGGAGTCGTTCGCCGAACCGGCCTTCCGGCAGCACCTGTTGGGCGGGCTGCGCTGGACCGTCGGTGACGCCCAGGCCGATTGCCGTCCGGAGAACGGCTACCGCCCGATCTTCGACGGCACGGCCGCCTCACTGGCCGACTGGAAGCAGGCGGGCCCGGGTTCGTTCGACCTGAACGACGACGGCACGCTCACGACGACCGGCGGCCTCGGCATGCTCTGGTATGCCTCCAAGGGCTACGGCGCCTACTCACTGAAGCTCGACTGGAAGGTGGACGGAGACGACAATTCCGGTGTATTCGTGGGATTTCCGCCCTCGGACGACCCGTGGTCGGCTGTCGACAACGGCTATGAGATCCAGATCGACGCCACGGACGTACCGGAGAAGACGACCGGGTCCGTCTACGGCTTCCAGTCCGCCGACCTCGCCAAGCGCGACCGTGCGCTGAACCCGCCGGGGGAGTGGAACACGTACGAGATCCGCGTGGAGGGCGAGCGCCTCCGCGTGTGGCTCAACGGCGTCCAGATCAACGACTTCACCAACACCGATCCGGTCCGGAGCCTGCGCGACGGACATGTCGGCATCCAGAACCACGGAGCCGACGACCAGGTGTCCTTCCGCGACATCCGGATCAAGGAACTGCCCGTGAAGGGGTCGAAGACCTCGGCCTCTCCGGGCGACTGAACGGCGGCGGGCGGGGGACGCCGGACTCCCGCCCGCCGTCTCCCACTTGTGCGTTCCCGGACGACGGCTCGTGCACGGCGGCTCGTGCAAGACGACTCGAGCACGGTGTTCTCGCCCGGTGATCGCGTACGACAAGGAGGCTGCCCATGTCCGCGTCCCTTCCTCGACCGCCTCGCGTGGGGGTATGGCTGATCGGAGCCCGCGGCTCCGTGGCCACGACCGTCGTCGCGGGATGCGCCGCCGTCACGGCGGGCCTGCATCCGCCCACCGGCATGGTCACCGAGACCCCCGACTTCACGGACTGCGATCTGCCACCCCTGTCCTCCCTCGTCTTCGGCGGCCACGACACGGTCGACTGCCCCCTGCCGAAACGCGCCGAGGCCCTCGCGGCGGGCGGCGTCCTCCCACCCGGCCTCCCTGCGGCGATCGCCTCCGAACTGACCGCGGCGGACCAGGAGATCAGGACCGGCGGCCCGGCTCCCGGCGACACCCGGGACGAGGAGGACCTGATCGCCGCCTTCGCCGCGGACATCCAGGATTTCGTACGACGGTGTGGGCTGGAGCGGGCGGTGGTGGTGAACGTCGCCTCCACGGAACCCCCGGCCACCGGCGCCGCGCTGCCGCCGAGTTCCCTGTACGCGGCCGCTGCCCTCCGCGCGGGCTGCCCCTACGTCAACTTCACCCCGTCGACAGGTCTGCACCACCCCTCGCTCGCCGCCCTGGCCGAGGCGAGCGGTGTGCCGTACGCGGGCCGTGACGGCAAGACCGGCCAGAC
The DNA here is from genome assembly GCF_052245395.1 of Streptomyces sp. 4N124. Classification (NCBI taxonomy): domain Bacteria; kingdom Bacillati; phylum Actinomycetota; class Actinomycetes; order Kitasatosporales; family Streptomycetaceae; genus Streptomyces; species Streptomyces sp. 4N124. Next base: position 393 of record NZ_JBQQBS010000041.1, on the reverse strand, counting down.
GCTGCTGCGTTCGGCGCTGGGCCCGATGTTCGCGCAGCGCGCCCTCGCCGTCCGGGCCTGGTCCGGCACCAACCTGCTGGGCGGCGGTGACGGCGCCGCGCTCGCGGACCCCGGCGCGGCGGCGGCGAAGAACGCCGGCAAGGAGCGGGTGCTGGCGGACACCCTCGGCACCGTCCCCGAGGGCGAGGTCCATATCGACGACGTCCCCGCCCTCGGCGACTGGAAGACCGCCTGGGACCACATCGCCTTCGACGGCTTCCTCGGCACGCGGATGATCCTCCAGACCATCTGGCAGGGCTGCGACTCGGCGCTTGCGGCACCCCTCGTGCTGGACCTTGCGCGACTGGTGGCCCGCGCCCACTAGACGGGTCTGTCCGGCCCGCTGTCGGAACT
>NZ_JBQQBS010000040.1:0-96646 GCF_052245395.1 Streptomyces sp. 4N124 | reverse complement strand
GGGCAGCGTCACCGCGTTGTAGCCGAAGGCCCAGACGAGGTTGGCGCGGATCGTGCCCAGGGTGCGGCGGGCCAGCCGGATCGCGTCGGCCAGGGCGTCGATGTCGCCGCGCACGAGGGTCACGTCGGCCGCCCCGGCGGCCACGTCCGTGCCGCTGCCCATGGCGATGCCGAGGTCGGCTCCGGCGAGCGCGGCGGCGTCGTTCACGCCGTCGCCGACGACCGCGACGCGGTCACCGCGCTCCCTCAACTCCCGTACGAGGTCTGCCTTGCCCTCGGGTGTGCAGCGGGCGTGCACCTCTTCGATGCCCAGGTCGGCGGCGACGGCCCGGGCGGACGCCGCCCGGTCGCCGGTCGCCAGGACCGGACGTACGCCCAGGCGCCGCAGCCGGTCGACGGCGCGGTAGCTGCCGGGGCGGACGACGTCCCCGAGTTCGACCAGGGCCTGGGCGGCTCCGTCCACCCGGACCAGGACCGGCGTGTGCGCGGCGGCCTCCGCGACCGGCAGCGCGTCCGCCAGCGCGGCGGGCAACTCCTCGTCCGGAGCGAGGACTTCGACGAGCCGCCCGTCGATCCGGCCCCGTACACCGGCCCCCGGCACCGCCCGGAAGTCGCTCACCTCGGGCAACGGCCGCTCCGGCAGCGCCCTTCGCGCGTACGCGGTGATCGCCCGCCCGAGCGGATGTTCCGAGCCCTGCTCGACCGCCCCGGCCAGCCGCAGCACGGTCTCGCGGCCGAGGCCGCCCGGCACCGCGGTGATGCGGGCGACGGTCATGTGGCCGGAGGTGAGGGTGCCGGTCTTGTCGAGGACGACGGTGTCGATGTGCCGAAGCCCTTCCAGGGCCTGCGGTCCGCGGATCAGGACGCCGAGTTGGGCGCCGCGGCCGGTGGCGGCCATCAGCGCGGTCGGCGTCGCCAGGCCCAGCGCGCACGGACAGGCCACGACGAGCACCGCCACGCACGCGGTGACCGCGGCCTGCGGCTCGGCCCCGGCGCCCAGCCAGAAGCCGAGCGTCGTGACGGCGAGCGCGAGCACGACGGGGACGAAGACGCCCGCCACCGCATCCGCCAGCCGCTGCGCCCGCGCCTTGCCCGCCTGAGCCTCCGTCACCAGTCGGGTGATCCGGGCGAGTTGGGTGTCGGCGCCGACCGCGGTCGCCCGGACGAGCAGCAGTCCGCCCGCGTTGACGGCCCCGCCGACGACGGCCGCACCCGGCTGCACCTCCACCGGCTCGCTCTCCCCGGTGATCAGGGACAGGTCCACCGCGGAACTGCCCTCCACCACCGCACCGTCGGTGGCCACCCGTTCCCCGGGCCGCACCACGAACACCTGGCCGACCTGCAACTCCCCTATGGGCAGCAGCCGTTCGGTCCCGCCTTCCCGTACCGCCACGTCCTTGACCGTGAGCGCCGCCAGTGACCGCAGCGCCGCTCCTGTCCCGTGTCGCGCCCGCGCCTCCAGGAAGCGGCCCGCCAGCACGAACAGCGGTACGCCGACGGCCGCTTCGAGGTAGATGTGCGCCACGCCGTCGGAGGCGGAGGGCAGCACACTGAACGGCATCCGCATCCCCGGTTCGCCCGCGCCGCCGAGGAAGAGCGCATACGCCGACCAGGAGAAGGACGCCACGACGCCGAGCGACACCAGCGTGTCCATCGTCGCCGCCGAGTGCCGCAGCCCGCGTACCGCCCGCGCGTGGAACGGCCACGCACCCCATACGGCGACCGGTGCGGCCAGGACGAAGCACAGCCACTGCCAGTTGCGGAACTGGAGCGACGGCACCATCGACAGCACGAGCACCGGCATCGCGAGCAGTGCGGTGATCACCAACTGCCGTACGCCATCGGGAAGTTCCGCGGCTCCCGAATCCTCCCGGCGTTCCTTCGGAGGCTCGGGCAGCGCGGCCGTGTACCCGGCCTTCTCGACGGTCGCGACCAGTTCCTCGGGCGGCACGGACGCCGGATGGCTCACCCGGGCCCGGCCGGTGGCGAGGTTGACGGTCGCGGTGACGCCGTCGAGCTTGGCGAGCTTCTTCTCGACACGGTTCACGCAGGCCGCGCAGGTCATGCCACCGACGGTCAGATCGGTGGTCACCAGGGTCGCCTCAGCCACCGTGCCCGCCCCCGCCCCCGCCGCCGTGAGTCGTGCCGTCGCCGTCGCCGTCATCGCCGTCGGAAGCGGTTCCGGGGTCGTGCATACCGGGTGCGACCGGTCCGGAGCCCGCGCCGACGGCGTACGACACGGTGAACAGCAGGGCGAGGAGCAGCAGAAAGCCGCAGAGCGCGGGCGGGGGCAGCAGCTTGCGCAGTGCCGCGCCCGCGCTGGTGGGGAGTCGTCGGGAGTCGTCCATCACCTTCAGCAGTCGGGCCCGGTGGCGTCCGAGTTCCCCGGCTGCTCTGTGGCGCGCGTCACTGTGCGCCGGCCGCCTCCCGCTCGATCCGCTCGAACTGCGCACCCATCGCCTCGGCCAGCGCGTTGGCGGCGGACAGCGGACGGACCATGACGGTGAACTCGTCGATGCGGCCGTCCTCGTCGAAGTGCAGGAAGTCGCAGCCCTGGAGCTGCTTTCCGGCCACGGTGGCGGTGAAGACGAACGCGTGGTCGCGGCCGTCGGGGTTGGCGATCTCCCGTACGTAGGTGAAGTCCTCGAAGACGCGGAGGACACCGCGCAGGATCGCGGCGGTGATCGCCTTGCCCGGGTAGGGCTTGAAGACGACGGGGCTGGTGAACACGACGTCGTCGGCCAGAAGCGCCTCCACGGCTGCGATGTCACGGTTCTCGACGGCCTTGCGGAAGGGGTGCACGAGATCACCTCACTGTGGATTACTCAACAAGTTGAATAAGCATATCGGGTATCGGCAGGGTGTTATTGGATTGCCTATGGCAGGCATTGGTTTCCTCATTGGATCGCTATGGCAGACCCGCCTACGGTGGACGCATGGCAAAAATCCTCTTCGTAGTAACCGGCGTCGACTACTGGACGCTCGCCGACGACTCCCGGCACCCGACCGGCTTCTGGGCCGAGGAGGCCGTCGCCCCGTACGAGGCGTTCAAGGCCGCCGGTCACGAGATCGTGGTCGCCACGCCCGGCGGCGTCGTGCCGACCGTGGACCGGGCCAGCCTGGCGCCGGAGTTCAACGGCGGCCAGGAGGGCGCCGCCCGGGTCGCGGCGGCGCTCGCCTCGATCACCGAGCTTCAGCAGCCGGTCAAGCTGGAGGACGTCCGGCTCGACGATTACGACGCCGTCTTCTACCCGGGCGGTCACGGCCCGATGGAGGACCTCTCCGTCGACGCCACCTCCGGCAAGCTGCTGATCGACACCCTGGACTCCGGCAAGCCGCTCGGCGTCGTCTGCCACGGTCCGGCCGCGCTGCTGGCCGCTGTCCGGGACGGCGGCGACAACGCTTTCGCGGGGTACCGGGTCGCGGCCTTCACCAACGCCGAGGAGACGCAGTCCGGTTTCGCCGACAAGGCGAAGTGGCTGCTGGAGACCCGTCTCGTCGAGGCCGGCGTGGACGTCCGGGTCAGCGAGCCCTGGGCGCCGCACGTGGTCGTCGACCGCAACCTGGTCACCGGCCAGAACCCTGCCTCCGCCGACCCGGTCGCCACCGAGCTGCTGAAGAAGCTGGCCTGATCGGACAGGACGGCAAGCCATAGCGGAGAGCTAGGCTCACCGCTATGAGGCATAAGGATTCCAATGGCCCCGACGGGTCCCGCGAGCCCCGGGACCCAGATGGGGCGCCGCACTCGCAGCCCCTGGACCTGAACCTCGTCCGTACGTTCCTCGCCGTCTACCGCTCCGGCTCCTTCACCGCCGCCGCCCAGCTGCTCGGCATCTCGCAGCCCACGGTGACGACGCAGGTCAGGGCCCTGGAACGGCAGTCGCGGCGTGAGTTGTTCGCCCGACTGCCGCGCGGGGTCACGCCGACGCCGTACGCCCATGACCTGGCGACCAGGATCGCGGGCCCGCTGGACGCCCTGCTGGCCGCCGCCGGTCACGACCCGGCGGAGGCGCCGGCCACCGCTCCGGTCCATCTCGCCGGTCCCGCCGAACTCCTCTGCGTCCGGGTGCTGCCCGCGCTGGCGCCGCTCGTTACGGACGGCGTGCAGATGCGGATCACGCCCGGCCTGACCGACCCGCTCCTCGACGAACTGCGGTCCGGCCGCCACGACCTGGTCATCGCGACCACGCGCCCGCGCGGCCGGACGCTGGCCGCGATGCCGCTGCTGGACGAGGAGTTCGTCCTCGTCGCCGCGCCGAAGTGGGCCGAGCTCCTCGCCGGCCGCCTCACCACGGAGGGCCCCGGCGTCCTGCACACCGTCCCGCTGATCACGTACGCCGAGGACCTGCCCATCGTCCGCCGCTACTGGCGTCACGCCTTCGAGCAACGCCTCAACTGCCGCGCCGCCGTGACCATGCCCGACCTGCGCGGCGTCCTGGCAGCGGTCACGGCGGGCGCGGGCTTCACGGTCCTCCCCCGCTATCTCTGCGCTGCCGAACTCGCCGACGGCGCACTGGTCCTGCTGCACGAGACGGACGATCCGCCGATCAACACCGCGTATCTCGTCCAGCGCCCGGGGACACCGGAGAATCCGGACGTCGTACGGGTACGGGAGCGGTTGCTGGCGCTGGGGCCCACGTGGTGACGTCCCCGGCTTCGGCGGCGTACGCGCTCACAGCCCGGCGTCACCGCAGCGCGCTGGTCACCCGGTAACTGCCGGACGGAATCCGGTAGTTGGCCGTCCCGTCCGTGTAACCCAGGTACGTCACCCCGGGCACATGAGCCAGCGGTGTCCGTCCTTCCCGCACCGTGTCCGGATCGGCCGTCGGGACGCGCAGGGTCGCCGTCGTGTTGGGCGGGACCACGGACCGGTGAGCGAACGTCGCCCCGGTGACGCTCCACTCGCTGACGATCTCGCCGTAGGGGGAGACGTACGAACCGGACACCCGCGTGACCTTCCCGGTGGGGTCGATGTGCGGCCGCAGGAAGAAGTGGCGGAAGCCGGGGTGGGCCGGGTCCTTGGCGATGCCGGCCATGTCCTCGAACATCCACTCCGCGATGGCACCGTAGGAGTAGTGGTTGAACGAGTTCATCTCGACCGGGCCGAAGCCGTCCTCCTCGGAGTAGGAGTTCCAGCGCTCCCAGACGGTGGTGGCGCCGTTCTTCACCGAGTACAGCCAGGACGGCATGGCGTCCTGGTGGAGCAGTTCGTAGGCCAGGTCGGCGCGGCCTGCGGCGGTGAGCACGGGGGCGAGGACGTTGACGCCCAGGAAGCCCACGGACAGCGTGTTCTCGGCGTACTCCACCCGGGCGCTGTCCGGGTGGGCCTGCTTGTACTCCTCCGAGTTCCCGATGTTCTCGGCGAGCAGGGCCACCAGTTCGCGGCGCTGCGCGTCCGTGTCGTACAGGCCGAGCTTGAGCGCCCACACCAGCGCGGTCTGGGAGTTGTCCTCCGCCGGGGCCGGTTCGCCCCAGTCCTGCGGCTTGCCGAGGCTGGAGCGGAGCACGAGCCTGCCGGAGGCGTCGGTGGCGAGATACTTCGCCGTGAACGCCTTCTTGATCCGCGCGTACAGCTCGTCGTAGGCGGAAGCTTCGGCCGTACGGCCGGTGGCGCGGCCCATGTCCGCCAGCAGCCGGGTGGAGTACGCGTAGTAGGCGTCGCTCATCAGCTGGGCGCTGGTGTTCTGGAACGACAGCCAGTCGCCGAAGATCGCGCCCTGACCGGCGTACGTGTCACCGGACTTGGCGCGGATCCAGTCGACGTACTTGGTCATGGCCGCCCAGCTGCGGTCGATCACCGTGGTGTCGCCGGACATCTGCCAGACGGTCCACGGCACGATGACACCCGCGTCGGCCCAGCCGCTCGCGGGGGCCGGGAAGGCGTACCGGGAGCCGGGCGCGATACAGGGGAACTGGGCGCCGTCAAGGCCGTAGGCGGTCTGCGAGGCGATGAGGGTGTCCTGGAAGTGGCTGAGGAAGTTCACCGCGTCGCCGTTGTAGAGGGCGGTGTTGCAGAACACCTGGGTGTCACCGGTCCAGCCCTGGCGCTCGTCGCGCTGCGGGCAGTCGGTGGGGATCCAGAGGTAGTTGCCGCGCTGGCCCCAACGGACGTTGCTGAACAGCTGGTTGACGAGGTCGTTGTCGGTGGTGACGGTGCCGGTGTCGCGGACGGCGGAGGTGGCGACCTTGCCGGTCACGCCGGAGACGGTGACGGTGGTGCCGGGCGTGGTGACGCGCACCTGGACGTAGCGGAAGCCGTAGAAGGTGAGCGCGTCCTGGTGGGTCTCGCCGTCCTCGGCGCCCTTCAGGACGTAGGTGCTGGTCGCCTTGGCCGCGCGCAGGTTGGCCAGATACACCGAGCCCTCGGGGCCGTCGGCGCCCGCGCTGTCGTCGTTGAGCATCTCGCCGAAGCGGAACACGACTTCGGCGCCGGCCGGGCCCTTGAGGGTGTAGCGGGGGACGCCGACCAGGTTCTGGCCCAGGTCGAAGATGACGGTGTCCCCTGTGCGGAGGGTGACGCGGGCGCGGGTGGCCTCGGCGGGGTCGGTGGTCGAGCGGTCCGGGTCGACGACGATACGGCCCTTGCCGTTGGGGCTGTCCGACGCGCCGGTGACCTTGTCGTAGACGGTCACCGACTGCGGGCGACGGTCCCACTCCGGCATCAGGCGCGCCGTCTCGCCGGGGTAGGCGATCAGCTTCGAGTCGGGGAACTTCGCGGCGAAACCGTGTACTTCGACGTCCGCCCAGGTGCTGTCGTCGAAACCGTTCGCCGTCCAGCCGTCCAGTTCCTTGCGGGCGTCGTAGGTCTGCCCGTCGTAGATGTCGTCCGCGCGGTACGGGCCGGTGTCGGTGGCCTTCCAACCGGTGCCGGGCGCGGTGACCACCGTCTGGGTCGTGCCGTCGATGTACCGGATCAGCAGCTTCGCCTTCAGGGCGAGCGGGTTGCCGTCCTTGCTGTAGTACTTGCTCGCGGGCGCGCCGTCGACCGGTTCGCTGACGCGCGAGTTGTACCAGCCGTTGCCGAGGACCGCGGCGAGCGTGACGCGCCGCTCGCCCGCGAGCAGGTCGGTCACGTCGTACGTCATGTAGTTGACGCTGGTGTCGTAGTTGGTCCAGCCCGGCGTGAGCAGTTCATACGTGCGCCCGCCGTCCTGCGGCACGGAGACGCGGTGGCCGTTGAGGTGGGCCTCGTAGACGCCGAGGGCCGAGATGTAGAGGCGGGCCTGTGCGACGCGGGCCTTGCGGAGAGCGGTTTCATGGCGGAGCAGCGGCGCACCGGCGGTGTTCGGACGCTTGCCCGCCATGCTGATCCACTGGGCGCCGTTCCAGCCGGTCACGCCGTCCGTGCTGAGGAGACCGGTTTCGAAAACTGCGGTGGGGGTGGGGGCGGACACCTTGCGGCCGTGCTCGTCCCAGACTCGGACGGTCCAGAAGTAGCGGGTGGAGGGCTGGAGTTCGGGGCCCGCGTAGCGCACCGCCACGGAGTCCGCCGAGTCGATCCGGCCGCTGTTCCACACGTCCGTGCGACCGGGTCTGGTCCCGACGAGGATCTGGTACGCCGTCTGGCGCCGGCCCCGGGCCGTCGAGCGCAGATGCCAGCCGAAGCGGGGGGTGGGGTCATCCACGCCCAGGGGGTTCGTTCGGTGCTCCACGGTCAGGTGCTCCACGGTCAGGTGCTCCACGGTCAGGGCGGAGACGGAGGTCTTAGCTGAGGCGGGTGGCGCGGCATACGCCGTACCTCTCCCCGTCGTCACCGCCGCCGCGACCGCCGTACCCACGCTCACGGCGAGCACGGTTCTGCGGGGCACCCCGTTCGGTTCGCTGTCGATTCCGTTGTCCATGCCGTCATCCCTTCGGCTTTCGACGCACGGGTTGTATCGATTCACTGCGATCGGCCGGGAACCTAGTGACGTCTGGGATGGCTGTCCATGACTTCGGCCGAGAAAATCACAGTGAAAATTGAACGGGCATTGAAACTTTTCAAAACCGGAATGTCAGCCCCTCGATCGATCGCCGTAGGGGCGCCGTACGCAGGACGCGACGACCACGAAGGGCCACAGGGCCTGCATCGCCGTCACCAGACGCTCGGCAGCCCCGATGGCACCGTCGTCCTGCTGCATCTCGATCAGAAACCAGAGCGCGGCGAGACCCATCAGCGCGGTCGCCGCGAGGGAGGGCCCCGGCCGCAGGCCCCAGGGCGCGGCTGCGCCACGCACGGCGGCCAGCACCGGCCACACCGCCAGGAGCATGAAGCCGACCGCGGCGACCGAACCGTGCCGCAGCGAACCCCCGCTGCTCGGCGGCGGCACCAGCGCCACCACCAACGCGGCCAGCCCGCCCCCACCCAAAGCCACACGCCCGGCGAACGCGGCCGGCCGCAGGCCCCAGGCGGTGAGCAGATGACAGACGCCCAGCGCGAACAAGGCCGGGGTCATCACCCAGTACCCCGACGCCCCGTAGGCCGCCAAGACGCTGATCGTCTGGGTGGCGGGGTCATAGGCGGACCCCTCCAGCAGCGCCGCGACCGACCAGCCGCCGATCAACAGGAAAGGGGCACACGCCGATGACAGCAAGGCCCACCACGGCACAATTCGCATCAGAGCACGGTAAAACGGCGCATCCTTCCCGCATCGCATACACGCAGACGACGGCGAGGGTGCCCCATGTCAGCCGTCGGAGATAACAGTTGCTTGACTTAGGCAAGGTAATCTGCTTGCCTAAGTCAAGGAAGCCCGGATGGGTGCCGCTGCTGCCGCGAACCGCCAGCACCTCCAGAAAGCGAATCACTCCATGACCACGATGAAGTCCGTACGGACCGGCGAGCAGAACAAGATCGATGTGGTGGAGGTCGAGCGGCCCGCACCGGGACCGAAGGACGCCCTGCTCCGGATCCGCGCCTGCGGTATCTGCGGTACGGACACCGCCTTTCTGCACATGGGCGGCATGCCGTCCCGAGGGCACGCAGGCGGTGAGACGGTCGCCATCCCCCTCGGCCATGAGCCGGCGGGCGAGATCGTGGAGGTCGGTGCCGAAGTAGCCGGCCTCAAGGTCGGTGACCGCGTCGTGGTCAACCCCCAGGCCGCACCCTCAGGCATCATCGGCTGCGGCGGCGCACACGGGGGCATGACCGAGTACCTGCTCATCGAGGACTGTGTCGTCGGCAGGAGCGTCGCCCTCTTCCCCGACACGGTCCCCTTCGACGTCGCCTCGCTCAACGAGCCCATGGCCGTCGCCCGCCACTGCGTCAACCGCTCCGAGGCGAAGCCGGGCGACAAGGTCGTCATCTTCGGGGCCGGGCCCATCGGTCTGGGTGCCGCGATCTGGCTGAAGCTGCGCGGCGTCGAGCACGTGGTCGTCGCGGACCTGATACCCGAACGGCTCAAGACCGCGCTGGCAGTCGGCGCGGACGCCGTCATCAACTCCGCCGCCGAAGACATCACCGCCAGACTGACGGAACTGCACGGTCAGGCGGCCAACGCCCTGGGTCAGCCACGGGCCGGCACCGACATCTACATCGACGCCGCCGGCGCGCCCGCCGTCTTCAACGCCACCGTCGCCGCCGCCAAGTGGGGCGCGAAGCTGGTCATGGTCGCCGTACAGAAGAAGTCCGACGCCATCGACCTCGGCGGCATGCTCCGCAGCGAGCTCACCCTCATCGCCTCCCAGGGCTACCCCACCGAGATCTTCGAGGTCACCGCCGAACTCGTCGAGCACCACGAGCGGTTCGCCAAGCTGATCAGCCACCGTGTCCCCTTCTCCGAGGCCGAGCGCGCCTTCGAGCTCGCGCTGACCCCCGGAGCGGCCGAGAAGGTCGTCGTCACCTTCGACGACCAGCCGTAAGCGCCCCGGGCCCCGCAAGCCAAGTAGCCCTGGACCGCCAACCACACAGCGCGTGTCGAGGACCGGTCAGGATTCAAGAAGCGCCGGTCACCGAGCCGCGCTTAGCGTGAATGCCATGACCTCCATCGATTGCATCACCCTTGAGGTGGCCGACCCCACGGCCGCCGAGCGCTTCTACACCGACGCCTTCGGCCTGGGCAAAGAGGTACGTCTGCGGGCCTCGGAGGAGCCGACGTCCGGCTTCCGCGGGTTCACGGTGTCGCTCGTGGTCTCCCAGCCGTCGATCGTCAACGGCCTGTTCGGCGCCGCCCTGGCCGCCGGTGCCACCGAGCTGAAGCCCGCCAAGAAGTCGTTGTGGGGTTACGGCGGTGTCGTCCAGGCCCCCGACGGGACGATCTGGCAGCTCGCAAGCTCGTCGAAGAAGGACACCGGCCCGGACAGCCGGCAGATCGATGAGATCGTTCTTCTCCTTGGCGTCTCGGACATGGCCGCGACCAAGGCTTTCTACGTCGACCGCGGCCTCAAGGTCGCGAAGAGCTTCGGCAGCAAGTACGTCGAGTTCGACGCTGCGTCCAGTCCCGTCAAGCTGTCGCTGTACGGCCGTCGGGGCCTGGCCAAGGTCGCCGGAGTCCCGCCGGAGGGCACCGGGTCCCACCGGCTCACGATCGGCGGCGACGCCGGGACCTTCACCGACCCGGACGGGTTCGTGTGGGAGCCCGCGGCATGAAGAGGTCGAGGTCGGGCTGAGCTCGACACCGAGCTGCCCTATTCGCAGATGATCTCGTTGCGCGGCGTGTAGTGCGTGCGGAACGGCTCCCGCTTCACCTCTTGGCCACCGTCGCGGAAGACCCGCTCCACGGTGACGTCGAAGCCCTCCAGCGGAGTCTGCGGCACGCACTCCTTGTCGGTGCTGACCTTCTTCTCCGGGTCCTTCACCTTCGTGCGCGGTCCTGTGACCGACTCGATCTCGTCGTACTTCTTGGTGCCGAGGAACGTGATGGTCACCGAGGTGTCGGTGGACTCGGCCTGGATGTAGATGGCGTTGCCGGAGTCGTTGGTGAACCTCAGGTCCAGGCTGCCCCAGGCGACCGTCGCCTCGCGGCCCTCCGGGTAGCGCTCGATGTAGAAGGAGTGGGCGCCGTACTCCACGGGCTTGACCCCGGCGAAGAACATCGCGTTGAACACGGTCGTGGCCACGGCGGAGACCCCGCCACCAGGCGCCTTGGTGAACTGGTCGTCGAGGATCATGACGCCCTCGACGAAGCCGTTGGCCTCGGTGCGCTCACCGACGGTCCGGTTGAAGCTCCAGGTCTTGTCCGGCATGACGAGGGAGCCGTTGATCAGTTCCACGGCCCGGCCGATGTTCTTGGTGCGGTACGGCGCCGGTTCGAAATTGACGGTGAAGGAGGACATCTTCTCCGTCAGCCCCAGCCGCGCGGCGTTCTCGCGGGTCACCTGCGGCTGGGTCACCCGCGTGGCCACCTCGCCGGTCCGTGCGGTGCCCGACTTGGTGAGCAGCGGCAGTACGGCCTTGCTCAGCGCCTTGTCGGTGATCTCCTGGCCAGGACGGCCGTCCTCGGCCACCGCGACCTTGTCGCCGTCGAGGCGCAGCGTGGCGTTCTCGGCCTTGGCGGGCAGGTCGGCGAGGGACTGGGCCACCGCGGGGGCGGCGCGCAGGCCCTTGCCGTCCAGCTTCGGGGTCAGCGTGCCGGTGCTGTCCGGCCGCATCGTCAGGTGTGCGCCCAGGACGGACTGGTCGATCGTGAACCGCTTGTCGCCCGCGGTGAGCGTGACGGGCGCCGACATGGCCGGCTGCGCGAACTCGCGCACCGCCCGCCGCACCTCCTCCGCCGTGACCTTCGGCTTCGTCTCGCGGGTGGGCAGCGCGGTGGTGGAGCCGGCCTCGCCGCGCAGGAAGGCGGTGCGCAGGGGGTCGACCGCGGCGTCCACCTCCAGCGCGGAGCCGTTGCGCGGGGCGACCTGCCGGACCTGGCCGTCCGCGAAGGTGACGCCACCGTTCCGGACCTTTTGGTCGAGCGACTTCGCCAGCTTTCCGAGGGCGGAGTGGGCCTTGTCCTCGTCGACGCGTACGACCGGCTCGACGGCACCGCCGGAGCTGAAGAGACCGCCGATCACGCTGAACGGATCGGCGTCGCCGGTGCGCGCTGCCCGGTCGACGGTTTCCTCGATGTCGAAGGTGATTCCGGCCCGCTGCGGATCGACCGTGCCCCTGCGGTCACCGACCGTCACCGCCAGGTCCTGCGAGGCGGCCTCCCCCAGGCGCTCCTCCAGCTTCTCGGCGGCCTCGGCGCGGGTCAGGCCCCCGATGTCCACACCGCGCACCGTCGTGCCGGTGTCGATGTCCCCGCCCGCGAGCAGCAGCCCGGCGAGATACAGGCCACCCACACCGACGGTCAGAGCGCCGCCGGCCAGGGCGAGAGGCGGAACGGAGGGTATTCGGGGGCGCATGGGTCTCCTGGACGATGGATGGGGGACGGTGCACCGGAGGACGCGACACTGCGCACAGGGCAAGCGTCCCAAGGTAGCCACAAAAGGACCGAAAACGCATATGTCCCACGTCACGCCGGGGTTCCGGAGCAGCCGCACAGTGCTGCCACCACGTGTGGTTTCCACGGTCGAATCGCCGTGATGGTTCAATCCGCGCACACGGAGATCGACTCGGCCTCGGCGCCCGGCTCCGAGCCGTCGCCCGCCCAGGACCGGACAGGCCGTGCCGAGCCGCCGGTATGCTGAGGCGGCTGCGGCACCCCCCACCATCACCCGTTCTCACGTGGTGAGTTACGGCCTGCGGCGACCGCGACGTCTCACGGCAAGAGGATGACAACAGGTGCTGATGGCGGGCCGCTACCGGCTGGACGAGTCGATCGGACGCGGTGGGATGGGGGAGGTCTGGCGGGCGTACGACGAGACCCTCGCCCGGCCGGTGGCCGTCAAGCTCCTGCTGCCCCAGGACTCCGACCCCACCGCCACCTCCCGTTTCCGGCTGGAGGCGCAGACCGCGGCCCGGATCGACCACCCGAACGTGGTCGGCGTCCTGGACTTCGGCGAGTACGACAACCGGCTCTTCCTGGTGATGGAACTCGTCGAGGGCGCCAGCCTCGCCCGGGCGCTGGACCGGTCCGGCGCGCTGCCCGCCGACCGCGTGGCCTCGATCGCCGCGCAGGCCGCCGCCGGGCTCGCCGCCGCGCACCGGCAGGGCATCGTCCACCGGGACATCAAGCCCGCCAACCTGCTCCTGGACGCCGATGGCACCCTCAAGATCGGCGACTTCGGCATCGCCCGCTTCCTCGACGACCCCGGCGCCGCACTGACGGCCACCGGGCAGATCGTCGGCACGAGTCTCTACCTCGCCCCCGAGCGCGCCCTCGGACAGCCGGCGGGCCCGGCCTCCGACGTGTACGCGCTGGGCTGCGTGCTCTACCAACTCCTCACCGGCCGACCGCCGTTCCAGGCCGACACCGCCGTCGCCATCCTGCACCAGCACCTCGACGCCGCCCCCGTACCACCCCGCGAACTGGGCATCCCCGGTCTCCCGCCCGCCTTCGAGAACTACCTCCTCGGCCTGCTCGCCAAGGACCCGGAACACCGGCCCACCGCCCAGCAGGCCGCCGAATGGTTCGCCGACGGTGCCTGGCTCGGGCGCCCCGAGCCGCTCCCCGACGCGACACCGGCTGCCCGGCCGGGGTCACATCAGTTGGGCGAGACCAGTGCCCCGACCACGTACGCACTGCCCTCCGTCCAGGGCGGCGCCGTCGGCCGGTCCCGGGCACGCCGTCCGGAACGACCGGCGCCCCTCACCCGCCTGGCACGTCGGCCGCGGGTGGCGGCCACGGCAGCCGGAGCCGTGCTCTTCGTGGCCGCGATGCTCCTCGGCGTGCTGTGGTTCGCCCCCGACGACACCGCGGCGAAGGGCACGGACTCCGAGCCGTCGCCCCGTACGAGCGCTCCCGCCTCCGCCTCTCCCCTGGCATCGAACCCGGCTTCCACCGCCGCCCCGGGCCCGTCGGCGGAGCCGAGCGGCAGCCGGGAACAGCGTGACGACGAGAAGCCGGAGCGGGAGAAGCGACACGACGGACGTCAGGACGAGGAGGGGGACGAGGACGACTGACGGCGGCCCGATCGGCGTCACGGGTCAGTGCCGCTCCGGATCGAACTCCAGCACCTGCGTCAGCCGGATGTTGTTGCCGGACTGGTCCCGGAACGATGTGTCGATGCCGTACGGCTGGACCGTCGGCGGGTCGTTGAACTCGACGCCACGGGCGGACAGTTCGTCATACGCGGCCTTGCAGTCGTCGGTCTCCAGGAACAGCGTGCCGCCCGCGCCCTTGGCCACCAGATCCGAAAGCTGGGCACTGCTCGCCCCATCCAGCATCGGCTGCCCCGGTATCGGCATCAGCACCAATGCCGGGCCCTCCCCGCCGGGCGGACCGACGCACAGCCAGCGGAAGCTCCATGCCTCCATCAGCACGTCCGCCCGGACCTCCCACCCGAGTTTGCTGGTGTAGAAGTCCAGCGCCGCGTCCTGGTCGTGCACCCAGAACTGCGCGTTGGCGATCTTGATCGTCGTCATGGTCGCTCCTCGGTCGGTTGCCTGGAACCGACGCTAGGCAGCGGGCGACGCCGTGTCTTCTCGAAACGTGCGGTTCTGCGGCCGTCCGTACGCCATCGCCACACAGCGCGGGATACGCACATGCCGTGCGGCGGGCGGATGGGCCGCACGGTAGGCCTGCGGGGTCATCCCGTACATCCTCCGGAAACTCGTCGTGAACGAACCGATGCTCCGCACGCCCACCGCGACGCCGACCGCGGCCACCGTCCAGTCGGTCGCCAGCAGCAGGGCGGCGGCCCGCTCCAGGCGACGGGTCAGCAGGTACTGGTGCGGCGACTCACCGAACGCGGCCTTGAAGCAGCGGCTGAAGTGGGCCGGGGACAGCGCCGCGGCCGCAGCCATGTCGGACACAGTGAGTGCCTCGAAGTAGCGGGCGTCCACGAGATCCCTGGCGCGGAGCAGATGACGAGCGATCGGAACATGGGCCACGGGACCATTGTGCGGTCACCGGAATGACGGAACCTCATCTCCGCGGCTCCCGCCGTCGACGTCCGGCCACGAATGGCTGTCGGCATGTTGCCGACGACGATCGCCGCTGGGCATATTGAGACCCCGCCCTCCCGGGTGATCTCCCCTCAAGTTTCTCTTTTGGTCGCCGCGGATTTGAGTGATGAAGAATCCCTAAGGTGCTCCACGGGGCGATTTTCAGCTCGTGCGGATAAGGAGAAATCCATGCAGAGCGCGCGGTTCAATGCTTCCGGTAATGCGGCGGCGAAAGTTTCCTATACGGCCCGCCGCCTTGTCGAGCTGGGCCACGGAAGCACCGGCACACTAGGGCTGAGCAGGCAGGATGCCCGTCCGATGGCAGGTGATCTGGTGCTGTGCCGGGTGACCGAAATCGGCCAGCACAAATCCCTCGGGCAGGCACACGGAAAGCGCAATCGGCTGTTCGTCGGCGACACGATAGTGGTCGCCTATGGCGCACGCTACGCCCCCGATCAATTCGAGGCAGAAGTGCCAGGCGATCTCGGTCCCTGTGACCTGGCCGCCGGAGGCGGTATAGCCGGGCGGGTCGTCTCCTCCCACTCCAGAATGAACCCTCCCACCCGGCTGCAGCCCCTTGGTCTGGTGACCGACGAGCACGGCGCGGTCATCAACCTCGCCCGCCTGGCCCGGCCCGTCGTGCCGGCCCTCGCACCGCGCCCGCGCACCGTCGCCGTACTCGGCACCTCGATGAACGCGGGCAAGACGACCGTGGCCGCCGCCCTCATACGCGGCCTCAGCCTGGCCGGCCGCCGGGTCGGCGCGGCAAAGGTGACCGGCACCGGTGCGCCCGGAGACCCGACGCTGATGGCCGACGCGGGCGCGTCGCGGGTCATCGACTTCACCGACCTGGGTTTCCCCACCACCTACCAGCTGCCGATGCCACAGGTGATCCGCATCCTGCGCAGCGCGATCACGGATCTGACGAGCCACCAGGCGGACGCCATAGTGCTGGAAGTCGCGGACGGGATCCTGCAACGGGAGACGTCAGCGCTGATGCGGACACCGGAATTCCGCGCCGAGGTGGACAGCATCGTGTTCGCGGCCGGTGACTCGGTCAGCGCGGTGGCGGGAGTACGGCTGCTGCGTGAGGAGGGGCTTCCCGTCATGGCCCTGAGCGGGGTGCTGACGGCCTCTCCGCTGGCCATGTCCGAAGCGGTGGCCGGCGTGGACCTCCCCGTGTTCGAAGCGGCTGCCCTGTCCGACCCCTCCGTCGCCGGCCAGATCCTCGCGGGTGCCATGGCGGGCGGGAGCCTCGTCAGGGACGAGAGCGGCCTGCCGGAGGACGGCAGCCGACTGACGGACCGCAGCGGCCCTCTGACGGCCGAATCAGTGGCTTGACCGCGGCGGGACGACAGCGCGTTCGGATGCCGCACACGCTCGGCGGTGTACGGCGCCGACTGATGCTCCTCTTGGTTCTCGCGGGGTTCGGGCAGGCGGTCTGCGTGGTCGGCTTCGCCCTCCTGGTGCATGGCGCGGCCTACCGCATCACGCACGGCGGGGAGATCGCGTCCGGCCACGACCGCAGCGCCATCTACACCCACGTCGCCGGTTACCCGCCCGGCACACTCGCCGTCGGCCTCCTCACCTCGGCCTGCGCGACCGTACTTCTCAAGGCGGCAGGCGAACCGCTCGCGGAACGGCTGGCCCAGAGCTACGTACACAGCGTCAGAATGCGTCTTTTCGACCACGTCGCCGGAAGCGAGGCATGGGGCCCGGACCGGCGCACGGTCGGCGTCACCGTGCTCCGATTCACCGGCGACGCATCCGCCCTCCGGCTGTGGATCAGCAAGGGCGTGGCACCGCTGCTGGTGGACGGGGTGTTCGTGACGTGCGCGCTCGTCGCACTGGCCGTCATAGCGCCGAGGATCGGCGCGCTGTCGGCGGCGATGATCCTCCTCACCGCGGCCACCGTCGCGCTGTTCGGGCGGCGGTTGCGCGAACGCGTACGCGAGACCAGACGGCACAACGGCAGGCTCGCCGCCTTCGTCAACGAACGGGTCACGCACACGGCCGTCATACAGTCCCTCGGACGGATCGAGCAGGAGCGCCGGGTGATGCGGCGGCGCAGCCGTGAGTACGGTCGCGCCATGGTGCGCCAGGCCCGGCTCACCGGAGTGATGTCGGCGACGGCCGAGGTGTGCGGCATCGGGATCCTGCTGATCGTGGTCACCGCGGGTCTGGTGACGGGCACCAGCTGGGAGGTCCTCGCTTCGCTGCTGACGGTGGCGAACTTCCTCGGCGGGCCCCTGGCCTCGCTGGTCCGTGTGCAGGAGCACTGGCAGCAGTCGCGCGTCGCACGCCGTCGCATAGCCGAGGTCCTCGCGGCACCGGCGCCGCTGCGCCGACCCCGCCGGGCCGAGCCGCTCGCGGCAGGGCCCGGGCGCCTGGAACTCGTGGGACTGCGCGTGTACGGCGTCCTGGACGCGTCGGCCGTCGCATGGCCCGGGCAGCGGATCGTACTGCAGGGCCCTCCGGGCGCGGGAAAGTCGCTGTTGCTCCGCCTCATCGCGCGGCTGCAGGAGCCGGACGCCGGCGCCGTGCTCCTCGACGGCCAGGACCTCGCCCGGCACGACCCAGAATCCGTACGGCGGATGATCAGGCTGACCAGCCCCGAACTGCCGTTGCTGCGCGGCAGCGTGGGCAAGAACCTGCGGCACGGCCAACCACCCGACGCGGTCACGGAGCCGGACGAGGAACACATCGAGGCCCTCGCCGAGCTGCTTCCCGACGGCCTGCGCACCCGCGTGGGTGAAGGCGGACACGGCCTCTCCACGACCGCCCGCTACCAGGTGGCGATGGTACGGGCACTGCGCAGCGGCCCCCGGGTCCTGCTCCTGGACGAGGCCAGGCCGGAAAAGGCCCTCGGTTCCGATCTGCTGGAACGTCTGCTCGACCGATACCCGGGCACCGTCATCTACGTCACCGACGAACCCAAGCTCGCCGCACGCGCGGATGCCCTGTGGCGAATCGACGACGGCAGGCTCACGGTCCATGAGCCGGTACGGCGGGAGTGAGGCTGTATCCGCGACATGGCCGCACCGATGATTTCTTGTGAGCTGCGGGGTCATCAGGTCATGACTGATGTGAACAAGCCGCCGGTCGTCTCTCGCCAGGAGTGGCTGGCCGCGATCGACGCCCTCCGCGTCCGGGAGAAGGCGCACACCCGCGAGGGCTGCACGTGAATCGCCGCAGGCCACGACGACGACCTCCACAGCGGACAGCCGTGGCCAACACCGTGCGGTCCGGCGGGGCCAAGCGGCCGCGCCGGGAACAGCCGGGCCGGCCGGCAGGTTGCCTCGACCGAAGGACCCGGAGACCACAAGGTCGTCGGCGCAAGACGACGTATTTCTGCAGGAGGACCGTTTCATGTCTGACCGACCCTTGACGCTCATGGCAGTACACGCCCACCCCGACGACGAGGCCACCGGAACCGGAGGGGTCCTCGCGCGGTACGCGGCGGAAGGCATACGCACGGTTCTCGTGACGTGTACCGACGGCGGTTGCGGTGACGGACCGGGGGGCGTCAAGCCGGGCGATCCCGGTCATGATCCGGCGTCGGTCGCCTCGATGCGCCGTCAGGAACTCAAGGCGAGCTGTGACGTCCTGAAGGTCAGCGATCTGGAGATGTTGGACTATGCCGACTCCGGGATGATGGGCTGGCCGAGCAACGACGCCGCCGGTGCCTTCTGGCAGACCCCCGTCGAGGAAGGCGCCGCCCGACTTGCGGAACTCATGCGGCACTACCGACCTGATGTGGTCGTCACCTACGACGAGAACGGTTTCTACGGCCACCCCGACCACATCCAGGCCCATCGCATCACGATGGCGGCGCTGGAGATGACCGCGCTGACACCGAAGGTGTACTGGACGACGATGCCCCGCTCGATGATGCAGCGGTTCGGGGAGACGATGCGCGAGTTTCAGGAGGACATGCCGGAGCCGGATCCTGCCGAGGCCGCCGCGCTGGCCGAGATCGGCCTCCCCGACGATGAGATCACCACGTGGGTGGACACCACCGCGTTCAGCGGCCAGAAGTTCGACGCGCTGGCCGCGCACGCCAGCCAGGGCGAGAACATCTTCTTCCTCAAGATGGGCAAGGAGAGGTTCGGCGAGTTGATGGGCATGGAGACCTTCGTACGCGTCAAGGACGCCACCGGCGCGGCCACACCCGAGAACGACCTCTTCGCCGGACTCCGCTGATCCGCGACTCCGGCGGTCTGCTCCGATCAGGACAGACCGCCGGGGGAGGCTTCAGGCAGGCCTGATCAGTTGTCGTGGTGCCCGTTGTCGTGGTATCCGCTGTCGTGGTATCCGCTGTCGTGGTATCCGCTGTCGTGGAAGCCATGCGGGACGCCACCGTCAGACACACCACCCTGTGAAACCGCAGGGGTCCTGTGCGAGTCCCAGGGCATGGGAGCGGCCAAGGCACCCGGGCCGAGGACGCTGCAGGCTGCTGTGACCAGGAATACGGTGGCAACTGAACGCTTACGCAAACGCATCTGCGCTCCTTCGTGGACTGGATGAATGACAAGCTTGTCCCTACGGTGTGGCGTGCACCTGGGCAGGAACCTTGCGTAAACCTTGCTCCACTGGTCAGCGCGGGTTGGGTCCCTTCTAACCCATCAGCTTGCGGATCTCAGTGATGAGTCCGACGAGGGCCTCACGCTCGGGGACAGTCGTTTCCGGGTGCCACAGGTCCACGAGGAGACAGGTGCGCGGCCGGGTGCCGTTGTTCCACGCCTCATGCACGAAGGAGTAGTCGAACAGCAGGCACTCGCCCTCCTGCCAGCGCCGGGTCTCGCCGGCGACCGTAATGCCACACCCCTCGGGAATGTCGACCGCGAGGTGCAGATTGATGCTGAAGTTCCACAGGTCGCAGTGCGGGGCGATCGAGGCACCGGGAAGCAGCGTCGAGAAGTGGCTCTCGAGGAGGGGACAGAGCTTGCCCTGCTCGATGACCTCGCGGGTGAGGACGGTGTACGCGGTGGGCACCAGGGCGGCCGAGGACTCGACCGGCCCGCCGTCGCGGAAGAGGTACAGCGCCTGCCAGTTCTCCTGGCGGCTCAGATAGTGCTCGTAGTCGGAGAAGGCACTCTGGCGATCGGACCACGCGTCCGCGAGCTCCCGCTTGATGGCGCCGTGTCCGGCCTCGAAGGCGCGGACAACGGGTTCGATCTCGGGGTGCTCATAGGGATCGTGCCAAGGCGTCTGGGAGATCCCGGGCATGATCCATTTGGCGTCCTTCTGCAGCGGATGGCGCTCCTGCCGCTTGGCGTACACCATCTCCTCGACTCGTGTGATGGCGCCGGCTCCGTGCCGGTCCTTCACGTCCTGGAAGATCTGATCTATTTCGGGTGTCATGTCTCCCTCTTTCTGGCCACGGCTACGACTCCTACCTACCGTCCGCCCGCCCGAGCGATGCCCTGCCATATTTCGGCCAGCGAGTCCGGGCGAGCCATTTCCGCATGGCTGCAGGCGATGCGCGCGACATCGAGTCGGCCTGATATATGTGCGTTCCACACCGTCGCAGCGCACACGTCAGTGGGCCTTCCGTGGCCCGCCTCGTAGAATTGGACATCCCCATCGAATTCTCCGGGAATGTGCTCCGTCATGATCCGGTGATTGTTCCTGTATATCGCAGCGATCTCTGCGAGATGCCGCTCGGCGAGTTCGGTGAACAGGCTCCGGTCCCGGCGCAGTGCCGCCACGATCTCTGTCATCGCGAGTGGCTCCTCGCCGTTCTCGGCCCGCACTCCAAAGAATTCGGCAAGTCCCGCCGCTACTTCCTCCTCGGTGATCGGGAGCGGCGTCGCGGTCTCGTGCGCAGGGTAGGAGTCCAGCAATGCGAGGGTCTCCACCTGCTCGCCTTGTGCCCGTAGCTGGACGGCCATCTCATGGGCGACGACACCTCCGAAGGACCAGCCCATCAGGTGGTACGGACCCGATTCCTGTACGGCACGGATCTGGCGGACGTAGTCGGCTGCCATCTCCCGTATCGAATCCGGGAGCGCGTCCTTTCCGTCCAGACCTCGCGCCTGGAGGGCATAAACGGATTGTTCGGGGGAGGCAATTCCAGCCAATGGCGCATAGCACCAGCCGATACCGCTCACGGGGTGGACGCAGAAGATTGCCGAGCTGCCTCCGCGGTCCTTGATGGGCAGGAGCACGTCGAACGCCTCCCCGACCGAAGATCGGCCCAGCTGTTCAGCAAGAGTGGCAACGGTGGGCGCGGCGAAGAGAGCTCGAATGGCGAGCTCGTCGCCAAGGACATCCCGGATGCGGCTGATCAGCTGAACTGCCAGCAGGGAGTGGCCGCCCAACTCGAAGAAGTTGTCGTCGATGCCGACCGCGGGCACGCCCAGGATCTCCGCGAACAGGCCGCACAGGATCTCCTCCCGTGGGTTCCGCGGACCGCGCCCGGCGGCGTCCGCTTCGTACACGGGCGCCGGCAGAGCCCGCCGGTTCAGCTTGCCGTTGGCGGTCAGCGGGAGCCGGTCGAGGACCATGAACGCGGTGGGGACCATGTACTCCGGCAGCAGGCCGGCCGCGTGGGTGCGCAGGGCCTCGGTGTCCAGGGTGTCGCTGTGGCCCGGCTCGGCGACCACGTAGGCCACCAGGCGTTTGTCGCCGGGCTGGTCCTCGCGGGCGATGACCGCGACCTGGGACAGCCCTGGGAAGCGGCCCAAAACGGCTTCGATCTCGCCCAGTTCGATGCGGAAGCCGCGGATCTTGACCTGGTCGTCGGCCCGGCCGACGAACTCCAACAGGCCTTCGTCGGACCAGCGGGCCAGGTCGCCGGTGCGGTACATGCGGCTGCCGGCCGGTCCGAAGGGATCGGCCACGAACCGCTCCGCCGTCAGATCCGGACGCCCGAAATAGCCCCGGGCCAACCCCGCACCCGCCAGATACAGCTCCCCCGCGACCCCCGCCGGAACCGGCTGCAGATTGCCGTCCAGGATGTAGGTCTGCGTGTTGTGCAGCGGGCGGCCGATCGACGGCGCTCCCGTGATGGGGGCGTCCGTGGACCAAACAGTGGCGTAGACCGTTGCCTCGGTCGGGCCGTAAATGTTGTAGACGCGGCTGGCTCGGAGTTCGTCCTTGACCTCGGCGGCGGCCTGGGCAGTCAGGGCCTCGCCGCAGAACACCACGGTTTCCGCCGTGGTGCGCACGTCGCCCTGGGACACGATCCGGGCAAGCGCGGACGGAACTCCGCTCACCAGGACCGACGAACGGTTGTCGGCGTTCCGGTCGTCGAGGGCCAGCAGATCACGAAGCACCTCGATGCGACCGCCGGTCAGCAACGGGCCGAACATCTCGAACACGGAGACGTCGAAGTTGAGAGACGTGGTGAACAGGACGTGGGCCAGGCGCCGTTCACCGAACTCGTCACGGGCCCAGGCGACCAGGTTGGCCACGTTGAGATGGGTGACGACGACGCCCTTGGGGCGGCCGGTCGAGCCCGAGGTGTAGATGATGTACGCCGGGTGCAGCGGTTGCAGGACGCTGATCCGGTCACGGTCGGTCGGATCGGTGGCAGGCCGGCTCTCCAGGGCGGCGACAACCTCGGGAGAGTCCAGGACCAGACGCGGACTCCGGGAGCCGTCCGGGAGCATCCCCTCGGTCTCCTCGACGGTGAGGACGAGCGCTGGATCGGCGTCCTGCAGCAGGTAGGCGATCCGGTCCGCCGGGTACGTGGGGTCGACGGGCATATAGGCAGCTCCCGCCTTGAGTACGGCGAGCAGCGCCACCATGGTCTGCGCGGTACGCGGCAGAGCGAGAGCGACGAACTGTTCGGGGCCGACCCCGTGCGCGATCAGGTGGTGGGCCAGGCGGTTGGCCCGCTCGTTCAGCTCGCCGTAGCTCAGATCGGTGTCCGAGGCCTGGACTGCCGGGCGCTCTGGTGTCAGGGCAACCTGCGACTGGAAGAGCGTGGGAAGCGTCGCGTCGGTCAGCTCGACCTTGGTGTCGTTCCACTCCCCCAGGACCTGCCGTTGCTCCTGCGTGGAAAGGATCTCGATCCGGCCGAGCGGACGGTCCGGGTCCGCGACCACCGCTTCCAGCACTCGCACCATCCGGGTCACGAGAGTTTCGACGTTCTCCTGGTCGAACAGGTCCGTGCTGTAGTGCAGCAGGCCGCCGATTCCGGCCGGACGGCTGTCGATCCCGTGCTGCTCGGTGAAGTTGAAGCCCAGGTCGAACCTGCTGAACTCGAACGGGACCGACTCCTGAGCCACTGTCAGGCCGGGCAGGTTCAGCGCACTGCCGCCGGTGGCGTCCACGCCGAAAATGACCTGGAACAGGGGGTGGCGGGCCAGCGACCGCTGGGGGTTGATCGCCTCCACCAGTCGTTCGAACGGTACGTCCTGGTGGGAGTAGGCGGCCAGGTCGGTCTCCCGGGTCCGGGCAAGCAGGTCCCGGAACGTCGGGTTTCCCGAGGTGTCGTTGCGCAGGACCAGCGTGTTGACGAAGAAGCCGACGAGGTCGTCGAGTGCTTCGTCGGTGCGTCCCGCGACCGGGGTTCCGAGCGGGATGTCCGTGCCCGCGCCCAATCGGCTCAGCAGGGTGGCGAGAGCGGCCTGGAGCACCATGAACAGCGTGGTGTTCGTCTCCTGGGCCAGGCCGAGCAGCGCACGGTGCAGTTCGGCGTCGATCCTGATCCGGACGGTGTCACCGCGGTAGCTGGCCACCTTCGGCCGAGGGCGGTCGAAGGGCAGCTCAAGCTGGTCGGGAATCCCGTCCAAGGCGCTTGTCCAGAAGTCCAGTTGCCTGCTCACCAGGGAGTTGGGGTCTTCCTCCGCGCCGAGGAGTTCGTGCAGCCACAGGGTGTAGTCGGCGTACTGCACCGGGAGCGCGGACCACGCCGGTGCCTGGCCCTGGAGCCGGGCGCGGAACGCGGTCTCCACGTCACGTCCGAGCGGCCCCATCGAGGCGCCGTCGCTCGCGATGTGATGCACGAGCAGCAGCAGGACGTGCTCCTCGGGGCCGACGGTGAACAGCGTCGTCCGGAGCGGGAGCTCGGCGGCCAAGTCGAATGCGTACTGTCCCGCTGCGCGCAGCTCTGTCTGCAACTCCCTTGCAGAGCAGGTCACTTGGTGCAGCTTCAGGTCGACGGCGCCCGTCCCCAGCACTACTTGGGCCGAGTTTCCGTCGATCTCCTGAAAGACCGTGCGCAGGCTCTCGTGCCGTACCACCACATCGTTCAGTGCCTGTTCGAGGACGTCCGCGTCCAGGTCCCCGCTGATCCGGAACGCCACCGGGACGTTGTACGTGGCATTCGCACCCTCCAGCTTGTTCAGGAACCACAGCCGGTTCTGCGCCGGCGACAGCGGAATCCGGGCCGGCCGTTCCCTCGCGGTCAACGTGGTCCTGGCTGAACCCGCCTCCGTGATCTGGGCGGTGAGGGTGGCGATGGTGGGGGTTTCGAAGAGGGTACGTACTGGGAGTTCGACGTTCAGGGTGGTTCGTATGCGGCTGACGAGGCGGGTGGCGAGGAGGGAGTGGCCGCCGAGTTCGAAGAAGTTGTCGTCGATGCCGACCGTCGGGACTCCGAGAACCTCGGCGAACAGGCCGCACAGGATCTCCTCGCGCGGGGTCCGGGGACCGCGTCCCGCTCCGGTCGCCGGCAGGTCGGGGGCGGGCAGGGCCCGCCGGTCGATCTTGTTGTTGTTGGTCAGCGGGAGTTGGTCGAGGACCATGAACGCGGTGGGGACCATGTATTCCGGCAGCAGGCCGGCCGCGTGGGTGCGCAGGGCTTCGGTGTCCAGGGTGTCGCTGTGGCCCGGCTCGGCGACCGCGTAGCCGACGAGGCGTTTGTCGCCGGGCTGGTCCTCGCGGGCGATGACCGCGACCTGGGACAGCCCTGGGAAGCGGCCCAATACGGCTTCGATCTCGCCCAGTTCTATGCGGAAGCCGCGGATCTTGACCTGGTCGTCGGCCCGGCCGACGAACTCCAGCAGGCCTTCACTGGACCAGCGGGCCAGGTCGCCGGTGCGGTACATGCGGCTGCCGGCCGGTCCGAAGGGATCGGCCACGAACCGCTCCGCCGTCAGATCCGGACGCCCGAAATAGCCCCGGGCCAGCCCCGCACCCGCCAGATACAGTTCCCCGGCCACTCCTGCCGGGACCAGCGAGAGCGCGTCGTCCAGGATGTAGGCGCGCATGCCGTCCAGCGGACGCCCGACCGGTATCGGCGCGGGCACCACATCGGCCGCGGTCCAGGGAGCCTGGGACGCGAACAGGGTGGTCTCAGTCGGACCGTAGGCGCCGCGCACCACCGTATCCGGGCAATGCTCCAGCACCCGCCGCACCGCGGTCGGGGAGATCACATCACCACCCGTGATCACCTCCCGCACGTTCGCGAAGCAGCCTGGGTTCTCCTCGGCCATCACCCGGAACAGACCGGCCGTGATGTCCAGGCCGGTGATCTCCTCCTCGACGATCAGCCGGGCCAGCTCGGCGACTCCCAGTTCGCCTTCCGGTGTGATGACGGTGCGTCCGCCGTGCAGCAGCGGCACCCAGAAGGCATAGGTCGAGGGATCGAAGGCGTACGAGGCCAGCAGCAGCACCCGCTCGTGCGCGCCCGGCCCGAACATGCCGTCCACGACCAGGTCGAGGATGTCGCGGTGGGTGACCGCCACCCCCTTGGGCGTGCCGGTGGAGCCCGACGTGTACATCACGTACGCCAACTGCTCCGGATGGCAGTCCACTCCCGGGTCACCGACCGGCAGCCCGGCCAGCTCCTCGTCGTCGTCCACCACCACCAGGGCAGCACCACCGGGCAGGCCACGCTCGCGCATCGCCCGGTCGGCCAGCAGCACCGGCGCGGACGTCTCGTCCACGATCCACTGCATCCGCTCCAACGGATACCCACTGTGCAAGGGGAGGTAGAACGCCCCCGCCTTCAACACCGCCAGGAGGGCCACCACCAGATCCACCGAGCGTTCCATCAGCACCGCGACCGGCGCCTCCGGACCCACCCCCACACCCACCAGCCGATGCGCCAGCTGATTCGCCCGCTCATCCAACTCGCGGTAGGTCAACTCCCGCCCACCACACCGCACCGCCACCGCGTCCGGAGAGCGCAGCACCTGAGCCGCAAAAGCCGCCTGCACCGAACCAGCCCTAAGCCCCTCACCAGGCTCCGCCCCGGCCCACAACTCCAACAACCGCACACGCTCGTGCGTATCGATCACGTCGATTTGACTGATCGTCTGTGCCGGATCAGCGACAACAGATTCCAGGACACGTACGAGGCGGGTGAACAGACGCTCTACGGTCTCTCGGTCAAATAGATCTGCCGCGTACGTGACATACGCACGCACAGGCCCAGGAAGACCTTGATCGGTGTACTTCATGAGGAAGTTCAGCGACAGGTCGAATTTCGCCGTCTGCTGTTCCCCCACGATCTCCTGGACTGTCAGGCCGGGCAGATCCAGGGCATTACCATCGCCGGTCTGAAGATTGAGCAAGACCTGGAACAGCGGGTGACGGGCCAGTGAGCGCTGGGGGTTGACCGCCTCGACCAGCCGGTCGAACGGCACGTCCTGGTGGGTGTACGCGGCCAGGTCGGTCTCCCGGACCTGCTCCAGCAGTTCCAGAAACGTCGGATTCCCCGATGTGTCTGTCCGCAGGACCAGGGTGTTGACGAAGAAGCCGACGAGGTCGTCCAGTGCTTCGTCGCCACGTCCCGCGACCGGGGTTCCGATCGGGATGTCCGTCCCCGCACCCAACTTCGTCAGCGCCACCGCCAGTGCCGCCTGTGCCACCATGAACGTGGTGGCGCCCGTCGAATGTGCCAGATCAGCCATTCCGCGGTGCACTTCTGCGTCCAGCTCGAAGAAGACCGAGTCGCCGCGATAGCTGGCCACCTTCGGCCGGGAGCGGTCGAAGGGCAGCTCAAGCTGGTCCGGGATTCCTTCCAATGCCTTTGTCCAGAAGGCCAGCTGTTCACTCACCAGGGAGCTGGGGTCTTCTTCCGTACCGAGGAGCTCACGCTGCCACAACGTGTAGTCCGCGTACTGCACCGGCAACGCCGGCCACGACGGTTCCAGTCCCTGGAGCCGGGCCCGGAATGCGATCTCCAGATCACGCCCCAGCGGCCCCATCGAGGCACCATCACTTGCGATGTGATGCATGAGCAGCAGCAATACCTGCTCATCGGGATCGACGCTGAACAACGTTGCCCGCAGCGGAAATTCGGCCGACAAGTCGAACACATACTGACCGGCCTCCCGCAGCACCGCGTCCAACTCGTCGGCACCACAGCTGACCCGATGCAGCTTCACGCCGGCGGCATCCTCGTCCAGGACCAGCTGGACCGGGCTCCCGTCCACCTCCTGGAACACCGTCCGCAGGCTTTCGTGCCGTGCCACCACATCGCCCAGAGCCTGCTCGAGCACATCGGCGTTCAGCTCTCCGACGACCCGGAACGCCACCGGAACGTTGTAGGTGGTACTCGTCTCTTCGAGCTTGTCGAGGAACCACAGCCGGTTCTGCGCCGGTGACAGCGGGATCCGCTCCGGGCGTGCCATCGCGGTCAACGCGGGCCTGGCCACCCCTGCTTCCGCGACCCGGTCGGCGAGGGTGGCGACCGTGGGGGCCTCGAACACGTCCCGCACCGCCAGCTCGACCCCCAGGACCGAACGGGTGCGGCCGGCCAGGCGGGTGGCGAGGAAGGAGTGGCCGCCGAGTTCGAAGAAGTTGTCGTCGACACCGACCGTCGGTACGCCCAGGATGTCGGCGAACAGCCCGCACAGGATCTCCTCCTGCGCAGTCCGCGGACCTCGCCCGCCCGCCACCGTGACCTCATACACCGGCGCCGGCAAAGCCCGCCGATCCAACTTGCCGTTCGTGGTCAGCGGCAAACGGTCCAGCACCACGAACGCCGAAGGAACCATGAACTCCGGCAACAATCCACCCACATGAGCGCGCAAGTCGTCCGCGTGCACCCCCTCGCTCCCGGCTTCAGCGACCACATAGGCCACCAGACGCTTGTCACCCGGCCGCTCTTCCCGCACCACGACCGCAACCTCCGCCAGGCCCGGGAAACGACCCAGCACCGACTCGATCCCGCCCAGCTCAACCCGCAGTCCGCGGATCTTCACCTGGTCATCGACCCGGCCGACAAACTCCAACTGGCCATCCGCCCGCCACCGCACCACATCGCCACTGCGGTACACCCGTGCCTGAGGATCGTCCGAGAACGGGTGCTTGACGAACCGCTCCTCGGTGAGCTCCGGGAGATTCCAGTAGCCCCGGGCCAGTCCGGGGCCGCCGACCCACAGTTCGCCAGGAACGCCCGGGGGCACCAGAACACCGTTTTCGTCCATGACAAACACCTCGGTGTTTGCCACCGGCCGGCCGATGGGGATCTGCCCGTTCCGGCGGGTGTTCCGGTCCACCCTGTAGCACGTGGTGAAGACCGTCGCCTCGCTGGGCCCGTATCCATGGATGAGCCGCTCGGGTGCCCATGGCCCGTCCACCAGCGCGTCCACCACCGGCCGGTCGATCGCTTCGCCGCCGTAGAAGACGGACGTGACTCCGGCGAGCAGGTCGGGGCAGTCCTGCAAGTGCTGGCGCAGGAGAGGGGCCGTCAGCCACATCATGGTCACCTTGTAGCGACGTAGAGCGGCCTTGAGGGTGGCAGCGTCGAGGAGAACCTCCTTGTCCATGACCGCCATGGCTGCTCCGGACGTCAGCGCGGGCCAGCATTCGAAGGTGAAGGCGTCCCAGGAGAAGTTGGAGGGCTGGGCCACGACGTCCCCGGGCCCGAGGCCGGCGAACAGGTCGCTGTCGACGATCCGGCAGAGCGAGCGGTGTTCGATCATGACGCCCTTGGGGGTGCCGGTGGAGCCGGACGTGAAGATCACGTGGGCCAGGCTCTCGGGGCCGACCGGCACATCGGGGTCCGTGTCCGGCCGGGTGGCGATCTCGTGCCAATCCCGGTCTATCAGCAGTCGCTCGGCGGATGTGTCCCCCAGTCGATCCTGGAGGCGGGCATGCGCGATGACCAGCGGAGCATTGACGTCCGCTACCATGAACTCCAGTTGATGTACCGGGTATTCATGATTGAGCGGCACATAGACAGCGCCTGCCTTCAGTACGCCCAGGACGGCGACGACCGCGTCGAGGCCTCGTTCGACACAGATCGGAACCAATTGCTCCGGGCGCACCCCCCGGGCGATCAGGTGGTGGGCGAGCTGGTTCGCCCGTGCGTTGAGCTCGCGGTAGGTCAGCTCTTCCGCGCCACAGAGCACCGCCGGCGCGTCCGGCATCCGGGCCGCCTGTGCCTGGACCATCTGGTGCAGGGTGGTGTTGTCGGCGTAGGGCACCGCCGTGTCGTTGCACTCGATGACGAGTTGTCGACGCTCCTCCGGGGAGAGGAGGTCGATGCGGCTCAGAGAGAGGTCCGGGTCTACCGCGACCGCGGCGAGCAGCCTCTTGAGACAAGCTGCGATCCGTTGTGCGGTATCCGCGGTGAACAGATCGAGGGCATACCCCAACCGTCCGCTGATCCCGTCGGGGACGCCATCCCCCGAGTGCTGCTCGAAGAGTTCAAGGGTGAGATCGAACTTGGCGACCTCAGTGTCCCCCAGACTCACGTCCGCGGTCAGGTCTGGAAGGTCCAACCAGACGGACGTGTTGTTCTGCATGGCCAGCAGTACCTGGAAGAGGGGGTGCTGGGCAGTGGAGCGCGTCGGGTTGAGTTCGTTCACCAAGAGCTCGAAGGGGACATCCTGGTGAGCGAAGGCTTCCAGGGACACCTCCCGCACCCGCGCCAGCAATTGCTGGAAGGAGGGATCGCCGGTGGTATCGGTCCGGATCACCAAGGTGTTCACGAAGAAGCCGACCAGGTCGCCCATCGCCTCATCAGTCCGGTTGGCAATGGGGGTGCCTACCGGAATGTCGTTCCCCGCGCCCAGCCGGGAGAGCAGTGCGGCGAAGGCAGCCTGCACCACCATGAACAGACTGGCCTGGTGGGTACGGCCCAGGCTGATCAGGCGTTGGTGCAGCTCTGCGTCCAGCTCGAAGAAGACTGTGTCGCCCCGATGGCTGGCCACGTTCGGCCGGGGGTGGTCGAAGGGCAGCTCGAGTTGGTCCGGGATTCCTTTCAGAGCCTGTGTCCAGAAGGCCAGCTGTTCACTCACCAGGGAGTTGGGGTCTTCTTTCGTACCGAGGAGCTCACGCTGCCACAACGTGTAGTCCGCGTACTGCACCGGCAACGCCGACCACGAGGGCTGCGCCCCTGCGCACCGTGCCGCATAGGCAAGGCTGATATCGCGGGTCAGCGGAGCCAGCGACCATCCGTCGGATGCGATGTGATGCGTCAGCAGGAACAAGACATGTTCGGTCTCCGACAGGGCGAACAGACGGAACCGGACCGGCGGATTCACCGCCAGATCGAAACGTTCCCCAGCAAGAGCCGAGATCTCCGTGGGCAAGGCAGCCTCGTCGGTCTGGACCACCTCGAAGTCCTGCATCGCCCGAATCGCCGGCAGGATCTGCTGGAACGGCACGCCCTGAGCGTCCTCGGGAAAGACGGTACGCAGGCTCTCATGCCGGTCCACCACGTCCTCGAGTGCGGCTCGCAGCGCGGCCCGGTCCAGTGGCCCCGACAGACGCACGGCGAGGGGGAGGTTGTAGGTGGCCCTCGTCTCTTCGAGCTTGTCGAGGAACCACAGCCGGTTCTGCGCCGGTGACAGCGGGATCCGCTCCGGGCGTGCCATCACGGTCAACGCCGGCCTGGCCGCTCCTGCCTCCATGACCCGGTCGGCGAGGGTGGCGACCGTGGGGGCCTCGAACAAGGCCCCCACTGCCAGCTCGGCCCCCAGGGCCGAACGGATGCGGCTGGCCAGGCGGGTGGCGAGGAGGGAGTGGCCGCCGAGTTCGAAGAAGTTGTCGTCGACACCGACCGCCGGTACGCCCAGGATGTCGGCGAACAGCCCGCACAGGATCTCCTCCTGCGCCGTCCGCGGACCCCGCCCGGCTCCGGTGGTCGCCGGCAGGTCGGGGGCGGGCAGGGCCCGCCGGTCCAGCTTGCCGTTGGTGGTCAGCGGGAGCTTGTCGAGGACCACGAACGCGGAGGGCACCATGTATTCCGGCAGCAGACCGGCCACGTGTGCGCGCAGGGTCTCGACATCCACCCCGTCGCTGTGGCCCGGCTCGGCGACCACGTAGCCCACCAGACGTTTGTCGCCCGGCTGGTCTTCCCGCGCCACGACCGTCACTTGCGACAGCCCCGGGAACCGGCCCAATACGGCTTCGATCTCGCCCAGTTCGATCCGGAACCCGCGGATCTTGACCTGGTCGTCGGCCCGGCCTATGAACTCCAGCACGCCCTCGTCGGACCAGCGGGCCAGGTCGCCGGTGCGGTACATCCGGCTGCCGTCCGGGCCGAAGGGATCGGCCACGAACCGCTCCGCCGTCAGATCCGGACGCCCGAAGTACCCCCGGGCCAGCCCCGCACCCGCGAGATACAGTTCGCCGGCCGCTCCTGCCGGGACCAGCGCCAGGGTCTCATCGAGAACGTAGGCGCGCATGCCGTCCAGCGGACGTCCGATCGGCAGCGGCGCCGGCAACTCGCTCCCGTCCGTCCACGGATGCTGCGTTGCATACAACGTGGTCTCGGTGGGACCGTACGCGCTGCGCACGACGATATCCGGGCAGTGCTCCAGCACTCGCCGCACCGCGGTCGGGGAAACCACGTCACCACCCGTGATCACCTCACGCGCACCCGCGAAGCAGCCCGGATCCTCCTCCGCCATCACCTGGAACAAACCTGCGGAGACGTCCAGGGCGGTGATCGCCTCCTCAGCGATCAGCCGGGCCAGCGCCGCCACACTGAGATCGCCTTCCGGCGTGATGACCGTCCGCCCACCGTGCAGCAGCGGCACCCACAAGCCATAGATCGAGGGATCGAACGCATACGGAATGACCATCAGGACCCGCTCATGCGCACCCGGCTTGAACATGCTGTCCACGACCAGGTCGAGGATGTCGCGGTGGGTGACCGCCACCCCCTTGGGACGCCCGGTCGAGCCCGACGTGTACATCACGTACGCGAGTTGCTCGGGATGGCAGTCCACTCCCGGGTCACCGACCGGCAGACCAGCCAGCTCCTCATCCTCATCCACCAGCACCACCACGCCGGCAGCAGGCAGGCCACGCTCACGCATCGCCCGGTCGGCCAGCAGCACCGGCGCGGACGTCTCGTCCACGATCCACTGCATCCGCTCCAACGGATACCCACTGTGCAAGGGGAGGTAGAACGCCCCCGCCTTCAACACCCCCAGGAGGGCCACCACCAGATCCACCGAACGCTCCATCAGCACCGCGACCGGCGCCTCCGGACCCACCCCCACACCCACCAGCCGATGCGCCAGCTGATTCGACCGCTCATCCAACTCCCGATACGACAACTCCCGCCCACCACACCGCACCGCCACCCCATCCGGGGACCGCAGCACCTGAGCCGCAAAAGCCGCCTGCACCGATTCGCCGACCAACGCCGCGCGCGACTCAAATGACCGATCGTCGGCAAAATCAACAGAATCTGCAGCACGCATTGCCAATCACTCTCTTTCGGTATTGAGATCGCACGAATTCGCAGCTACTCGGCGTGGGAGAACAGGTGTGACTACTCCGCCGGTCGACCCGGTGTGGCGGCGCCGATCCGCCGGTCGCGGAATCGCTGGAGAACCTCCACCGCGGGAACCCTGGAGCCGGGCGTGCGGAGACTCGATTCGCGATCGCCGCCGAACCTCGAGCAGACCGATATGTGTGCGTCGTAGGCGGTCGACATCGCATCGAGCAGCAGCCTGTAGGACTTGTCAACGGCTGGAGCGGGCGACGCGACCAACGGCTTGACCCGATGGAGCAACTTGAGCAGTATCCGGTGATCGCGCAACTGGAGACCGCTGAACTTGGCATTGATATGCGGTGGCATCATCGCAGGACGTACCGCATCCGTGTAATGCGTGCGCGTGAAGTCGCCGGCGTAACGCAGCGATGCGCCGGACCCGATCATCAGTACCGTGGCGTCCTCAAGCAGTCGGCAGGCGCCATCGATATCATCCGGATCGTCCTTGAGGCATTCCTCAAGACAGCCGACCGATACGATCAGCGCCTGAATGAGCGAGAAGAATACTTGGTGACCGAGACGCCAGCGACTCAGGGTATCGCCTTTCGCATCGTCGGTTCTCATGTCCGTGCCCCGCGTGCGAGCGCGAGCTGCGTACTCGAACGGCGTGCCGGCCACTCCGATACGCCACAGCATATGGAAAGTGGTCCAAAATGCCTCACGCAGTTGAGCTCGTTCACCGCTGCTGAGGCTTACCCCGGCTGACAGGGCATCGTTGAGCTGGCTGCGGAGGGCTTCGAGCATTGTGTAGGTGAACGTCTCGACCGCGTTCCCGGTGACCCTGATCGCGCCGAAGAACAGGTCATGTTCCTCGTAGAGGTCCTCCGGCAGGGCTTGCCGCTCTGCATCGGTGTACTTGGTGGCAGCGGCTGGTGAGGTCAGACAGGCCAGGGCTGCGTCGATCGCGGCCAAGGCGCGTCGGTCGGAGTCCTGTGGCGTTATGTCGACGACGGTCCGCAAGGCGTCCGCAGTGCGCTGGTTCATCATGCCGGTGATGGCGCCTCTTGAGGCGGGAAGCTCCTCCGCCTTCAACAGGTGGAGGGGCGGGATATCCGCATAATGAGCCTGGATTTCAACATCAGCAGCACGCATTGCCAATCACTCTCTTTCGGTGTTGAGATCGCGCGAATTTCGGTCGGCCCAGCAGAATGAACGCGCACTGGCTCATCGGTGACCTCGCCGCCCGCGAACAGGGCGCGAGGTCACCGATGCCGTGGAAAGGGCCGAGAGCTACGCCGTGGGCGCGTCCTCCACGTCACGGTTCCACTCGGACTTCGAGGACTGCCAGCCTTCTTCGTCCGCCCCACGTCGCCAGTAGCCGGAAATGGACAGCTGATCGCGTGTCAGGCCGCGTTCCACTCTCAAGTGATGCCGAATCGCTTTCACGAAGTGCGCCTCACCATGGACAAAGGCATGCACCGTTCCGGTCGGGAAGTCCACGGTGGAGACGGCTTCTTGGAGCGAGTCGCCGAGCTGACGCGCCCCACGATGCAGCCAGATGATCTCGGCATCGGCCGGTGTCTGGATCTCCTGTTCCTCTTCCGGACCGGAGACCTCGATGAGTGCTTTGGCGACCGCTCCTGACGGCATTGCCTCCAAGGAAGCCCCGATCGCGGGCAAGGCGCTCTCGTCGCCGATGAGCAGATGCCAATCGGCCTCCACCCTGGGCGAGTAGCCGCCGCCGGGACCGATGAAGTAGATCTCTTCCCCGGGCTTGACCTTCGCGGCCCAGGGCCCGGCCAGACCGCTTTCACCGTGATAGACGAAGTCCACGGACAGTTCGACGGCATCCGGGTCCCACCGACGGACCGTGTACGTCCGGGTCTTGGGCCACTGGTCCCGAGGGAAGTCCCGGCGAATGGCCGAGATGTCGAACGGCTCGGGGTACCGCACATCCTCCAGAGGGAAGATCAACTTGACGTAGTGATCGGTGTACTCACCGCAGGTGAACCCTTGCAGGCCCTCACCGCCTAGCACGACCCTGGCCATGTGCGGGGTTACCCACTCGACGCGCAGCACCCGCCCTCGGTGCAGCCTCGACCTCTTGGGCGTCGGTTTGTCGGACATCAATGGCTCCTCGCCTGCTTGATTTCTTCAGGACTGCTTCTTCAGTGCTCGAGCCAGAATCGGAGCAATGTCCGCGAGCGCATCCGCGCTCATCATTTGCATGTGCTTGAACGGAGTCACGTGCTTCTCGATGCGGCCGCTCACATACGGCTCCCAGACCTCCGCCAGTCCGGTGGACGCACCGTCCCGCCCGGCCGCTTCGAAGAAGAGCATGTCGCCGTCGAACTTCTCGGTGGCTGTTGCCCGGCTGATCTTGAGGTTGTTCTCCGTGATGTCGATGAGAGCGGCAACGGTCCGTTCCTCAAGGCTGGCCAGTGTTCCGCCATGGGACTCGAGAATTTCAAGGATCCGTGGCATCTCGATCGGGCCGTTGCCCGGCTCTGCGTGGAAGGCCCCGATTCCGTCGAACGCGAGCTCCAGGAGATCGCGCTGGCTGCGCATGCTGTCCGCGCCGGCGTGCCCTCCAGTACCGGCATCGAGCACAGCCAGCAGGGACACCTGCTCACCCTCCTGCTGGAGGCGGGCCGCCAGGGTGTGGGCGACCTTGCCGCCGAAGGACCAGCCCAGGAGGGAGTACGGGCCGGACGGCTGGATCGCCCGGATTCGGCCGAGGTAGTCCTCGATCAACTCATCCAGATCGGCGGGGAACGGCTCGTCCGCGGCCAGACCGCGGGCCTGGAGCCCGTACACCGGGTGCTCCTTCGGGACGTAGCGCAGCAGCCCGGCGTAGCACCAGGCCATGCCGCCTCCGGGGTGCACGCAGAACAACGGCGAACGGCTGCCGACCGGCCGCAGTCTCAGCACGGGCTCCAGTGCGCTGTCCTGCTCCTCGCTGTCCGCCTGGCCCAGGTTCGTCAGAGCGGCCACGGTGGGAGTGTTGAGCAGGCTGTGAATCGAGAGCCTCACGCCCAGGATGGCGCGGATACGGCTGATGA
This sequence comes from Streptomyces sp. 4N124, assembly GCF_052245395.1. Lineage (NCBI taxonomy): Bacteria > Bacillati > Actinomycetota > Actinomycetes > Kitasatosporales > Streptomycetaceae > Streptomyces > Streptomyces sp. 4N124. Next base: position 61,051 of record NZ_JBQQBS010000040.1, on the reverse strand, counting down.
GGCGGGTGGCGAGGAGGGAGTGGCCGCCGAGTTCGAAGAAGTTGTCGTCGATGCCGACCGAGGGCACGCCCAGGACCTCGGCGAACAGTCCGCACAGGATCTCCTCCCGCGGGTTCCGCGGACCGCGCCCGGCCCCGGCCGTCCTCGACATGTCCGGAGCGGGCAGGGCCCGGCGGTCGATCTTGCCGTTGGTGGTCAGCGGGAGTTGGTCGAGGACCATGAACGCGGAGGGGACCATGTACTCCGGCAACAGGCCGGCCGCGTGGGTGCGCAGCGCTTCGGTGTCCAGAGTGTCGGCGCCGACCGCGTAGCCGACCAGGCGTTTGTCGCCGGGCTGGTCCTCGCGGGCGATGACCGCGACCTGGGTCAGCCCTGGGAAGCGGCCCAATACGGCTTCGATCTCGCCCAGTTCGATGCGGAAGCCGCGGATCTTGACCTGGTCGTCGGCCCGGCCGACGAACTCCAACAGCCCTTCGTCGGACCAGCGGGCCAGGTCGCCGGTGCGGTACATACGGCTGCCGGCCGGTCCGAAGGGATCGGCCACGAACCGCTCCGCCGTCAGGTCCGGACGCCCGAAATAGCCCCGGGCCAACCCCGCACCCGCCAGATACAGTTCCCCAGCCACGCCTGCCGGGACCAGCGAGAGCGCGTCGTCCAGGATGTAGGCCCGCATGCCGTCCAGCGGACGCCCGACCGGTATCGGCGCGGGCACCACATCGGCAGCGGTCCAGGGAGCCTGGGACGCGAACAGGGTGGTCTCAGTCGGACCGTAGGCGCCGCGCACCACCGTATCCGGGCAATGCTCCAGCACCCGCCGCACCGCGGTCGGGGAGATCACATCACCACCCGTGATCACCTCCCGCACGTTCGCGAAACAGCCCGGGTTCTCCTCCGCCATCACCCGGAACAGACCCGCCGTCACCTGAAGCCCGGTGATCTCCTCCTCATCGATCAGCCGGGCCAGCGTCGCCACACTCAGATCACCTTCCGGCGTCACCACCGTCCGCCCACCGTGCAGCAGCGGCACCCACAGCTCGTAGGTCGAGGGATCGAAGGCATACGGAGCCAGCAGCAGCACCCGCTCGTGCGCGCCCGGCCCGAACATGCCGTCCACGACCAGGTCGAGGATGTCGCGGTGGGTGACCGCCACCCCCTTGGGCGTGCCGGTGGAGCCCGACGTGTACATCACGTACGCCAACTGCTCCGGATGGCAGTCCACTCCCGGGTCACCGACCGGCAGCCCGGCCAGCTCCTCGTCGTCGTCCACCACCACCAGGGCAGCACCACCGGGCAGGCCACGCTCGCGCATCGCCCGGTCGGCCAGCAGCACCGGCGCGGACGTCTCGTCCACGATCCACTGCATCCGCTCCAACGGATACCCACTGTGCAAGGGGAGGTAGAACGCCCCGGCCTTCAACACCGCCAGGAGGGCCACCACCAGATCCACCGAGCGTTCCATCAGCACCGCGACCGGCGCCTCCGGACCCACCCCCACACCCACCAGCCGATGCGCCAGCTGATTCGCCCGCTCATCCAACTCCCGGTACGACAACTCCCGCCCACCACACCGCACCGCCACCGCACCCGGAGAGCGCAGCACCTGAGCCGCAAAAGCCGCCTGCACCGATTCATCGATCATCGCCACATCAGACTCAGCTGACCGAGCCTCGGTAAAATCAACAGAATCTGCAGCACGCATTGCCAATCACCCTCTTTCGATATTGGGGTCGAACGTGTGTCGCGTGGAGAGAGCTACGTAAGAGCTCAATTGCTGAAAGTGGAAAGGGACACGGATCCCAAGGACCCGAATGACGCCCTGACGGTGGCGCCCGCCTCTAGATCAACCGCTGCGGCCAGCGATCCGGCCAGGACCAAGTCGCCGGCGCCGATCCCCGCGCCGAAAGAGGCCAATATGCGCACGAGGCAGGCCACGGACTCCGCCGGATGCCCCATCACGGCCGAACCGTTCGCCGTCTGAACGGAATCACCCGACTCGAACACCATCGTCTCGGCGGCGAGATCGCGCCCGTCGAAGGGAACGGCCTTACCCAAGACGGCCATTGCCGACGAGGCGTTGTCCGCGACGGTGTCCACCCACGCGATGTCCCAGTTCTTGATACGGCTGTCGAGCACCTCCAAGGCCGGGAAGACCTCGGTGGTGACCTTCAGTACGTCCGCAGCCGTCGTACGCGGATCGGAGAGGTCGGCGCCGATCCGGAACGCGATCTCCCCCTCGACCTTGGGTGAGATGAACCATCCAGGATCAAGACAGGCGCCGTCGGCGAGAAGCATGCCTTCGGTCAGGAACCCGAAATCCGGTTGATCGACGCCGAACATCTCCTGGATGGAGATGCTCGTGGCGCCGACCTTGTATCCGGCATGCACCGCCCCGTTCTTGTGTTCAAGGGTGCGGAACGTGCGCTGGATGGCGTAGGCGTCCAGCGCGGTGAACTCGGGATACCGAGCGGAGATGGACGGTATCGCCTTGCGCTCGTTCTTGGCGTTCCAAAGTTCGAAGGCTATTTTCTCGTGAACGGCGTGTAGATCCTGAAGCATGACTCGTGGCCCTTCGGGAAGTTACTTGGTCGCCACGAACAGCCGGCCACCCGGCATGATCTGTGACACGCAATCGACATTCGAGAAGCCGGCGCTGCGGAACTTTTCAACCCACTGGTCCGCGGTGGGCAGCTTGATTCCCATGAAATTCGAGTGCAGGTAGGTGAAGAGGGCGCTGAACTTACGCTCGCGAGCTTCCTGCCCGTACGAGACCGCGTCGACCACGACCAGGACGCCGCCGGGCGCGAGAGCCTTGTGGCAGGTGCGCAACACGTCTTCGAAGACGGATTCGTTCTGCAGGACGTCGTGCATCACGAAGCATGCCTGAATGACATCCGCCCCTTCGAGCGGACCGGGGTCGGTGATCAGAGACTCGACCGACCGCTCGATGACCTGCAGCCGATCGTCCACGCCGGCTCGTCCCGCGGCTTCTCGCGCGGCGGCACAGGCAGCCGGGCTCAGGTCGAGGGCGACACCGGAACGGCGGTCGCCCTGAACGAGGAGGTCGATGAGCAGGCCGGCCGCGCCCGCGCCGAGGTCGACGACGTGCTTCGCGTCGGCGGCCACGACCCGTTCGACAACGGCGGGGTAGGAGGCCCGATCCCCGATCCAGCGCGAACTGACCGCTACCCGGCGCCCGTCACGGCGATAGGCGTCAGCGGCGGACTTGCTGTCGGAGAGGAAGGCCCTGGCGTTCTGCACGAGCGGACTGTTGGCGGTCAGCGCCCAGGACAGATAGCCGACCTCGTGCCTCCAGTCCGCGTAGTCGTCCGACACGTGGTACAGGTCGTTCCCGTCCTCGGCGGCGACCAGCCCGGCGGCCGACAGCGCATGCACGTAGTCCCTGAGCCTGTCCGGGGAAAGACCTGTCACCTCGGCCAGTTCGGCGATACCGAACGTGCGGCCCGAGTCCAGCACCTCGTCCACGCCGATCTCGGCACCGATCTGGAGCAGTGCGGCGACAGCCGCAAAATCCGCTCCCACCTCGCGTGCGGAATCCAAGTTCACCTTTGCTCCTCAGTGTTCTGGACGATCATCAAATTACTTCGTACACGGAGTTCTTCTGGGCGAGCCCCATCGCCACTTCGATGATCGAATCTTCCTGGCCGGCGACGACGCCCCTACGGCCCAGTTCCATCAGGATTTCTCGCGGATCCACCTGGAAGCGCTCGGCGGCTCGGCGTGTGGGCGCGGCGAAGCCGGAGAAGACACCGGCGATGCCGCTCGCGATGGTGACGCTGTCGTTCGTCGGAATGCGCTTGACGAATGTGGATTCCGCGAGATCGGCTGCGTCAAGTGCCGCGAACAGCTGGAGCTTGGTCTCGATCTGTTCCAAGTGCAGGTTCGCGGCGACCAGTTCGAGCGGGGCGTTACCGGCCCCGGCACCGAAGCCGCGCGCCGTCACATCCACGACGGTCGCGCCGGCCTTGACGGCGGCCATGCTGTTCATCACCGAAAGGCCGAGGTTGTTATGGCCGTGGAAGCCGATCTCAATGTCGAGTTCCTCGACGAGGGCGCCGACCTTTTCATCAACTGCGGCCGGAGTGTACGCACCTGCCGAGTCCATCAGGATGACCGCGTGTGCTCCGTACTCCTGTATGAGCCGTGCCTGCTCGATGAGCGTCTCGGTCGACGCCATGTGACTCATCAGCAGCATGCCTTTGACCGTGACACCCATCTCACGGAGCATGGTGATCTGCTGGCGGGTCACATCCGCTTCTGTGCAGTGAGCGGCGACCCTGACTTCGTCAACTCCGCAGTCCAGTGCGGGCTTCAGGTCGCGTTCGACCGTCGCGAACCCGGGGATGGACATGACGCCGAGCCGTGTCTGCTTCAACTGGGCGCGCGCGGCTGTGAGCATCTCCGTGTCGGTCAGCGCGGCACGTCCCACTTGGATGGACGAGGCGCCAAGTCCATTGCCGTGACCGACCTCGAGGAGGTCCGCTCCCGCAAGCTCAGCGGCCTTGGCGTAAGCGACGATGTCCGCATGACCCAGTTGATGCGCTACGGCGTGATTTCCGTCCCGCAAGGTCGTGTCACAGATTTTGAGCTGCCGCTCGGCATGCGTCTTCATCGACGTGCCTCCGCTCGCCCCTCGGCAACAGCCACTGCCGCACAGGTGATGACGTCCAGATTCCCGGCGTAGCGTGGCAACCAGTCACCGAGTCCCTCTACTTCGATGGTCACCATGATGCGATCGCCGGTGGCAACTGGCGGAACGACAACGCGATAGCCCGGGACATAGGAATTGATCCGCTTCTCCATGTTGTCGACCGAGACGCGCAGCGCTTCCATGTCAACTTCTTCGGAAGCCGGGACGGCGATGGTGTTCCGCATCACTATTCCCGGCTCCGCCGGGTTGATGATGAGAATCGTCTTGGCGGCGTCTACCCGGCAAAATTCATGAGTGGCCTGCTGAGTAGTGAAGGCGTATTCATCAATGTTCGCCCTCGTCGCGGGACCGACACTCGCCGATGAGCTGGCTGTAGCGATTTCCAGGTACCCCAAGCCGTCGGAAGCATCGCTGAAGCAGCGCGCGATGGGAACCGCGGCTTGTCCACCGCAGGTCACCATGTTCACGTTCTGCTCGGTGAGGCACTCCTCAAGGTTCAGCGCCGGAACGCAGAACTTACCGAGATGCGACGGAGTGAGATCGATGACTGGAATGCCCAGACCTTCGAGTATGTTCCAGTTGTGCACCGCGTCCTTGGCCGACGTCGCATCGAAGACCACGTCGATCCGGTCCGCCATCTCAGCAACCGCGTCGATCCCGCCGGTGGTCGTTGGGATCCCGCGCGAATCGGCAAGCGCTATACCCGGAGAGCTGGTGCGTCGGCCGGCGAACGAGTCGCACCGGAGATGAGGCGAAGCCATGACCTTGAGCAGCAGGTCGCAGCCAATATTTCCCGTGCCTATGATAGCCACGCGAAGAGGGTCAGCAAGGGAGTCCTTTTGTGCGTGCATTCACCTATCCTCTTTTCGCAGTCTCTATGCTGTGAGCGTCAGGCCGAGTTTGGCCGACGAGATGGGCGGACACCGGGTCGACGGATTCAGCGTTCCAACCGGCCCGGCCCAATTCCAGAACGATCTGGCCGGCACGCGCCGCCGGCACCGCGAACGTGATGGAGAAGGTTCCTTGCTCCGGGGAGTGCCGCGGCACCACGTCCTCCGCCTCCACGTGGAATGTCTTGAGAGCGTCCAGCAAACGCACCAACTGTCCAGGGCTCTCCGCGACCAGAACTTCCACGTGCGTCTCTCTGTCCGCGGCCTGCCGTCCCTGAATCGCCGCCAGTCCGGCAGCACCCCTGTTCAGCAGGTCCACCATCGGCTCCAGGCTCTGGTTCCCCATGTCCTGCGGTGCACTGGACAAGTCGTCGAGCGTGGCCAGCAGTGTCGTCAGATCGTCTCTGAGTTCCCGGAGTACTCCGGCGACAGCGAGTGCGTTGGCTTGCAGGATGTCGCTCCACAGCCCGGTATCTCTGACAGCTGTCCGCGTCACGTCACGCAGCCCTTGCCCCGCGAGCCGAATCGCCTCCCGCGAGCCGTGTTGAAGTCGCGCGGCCATGAGGCTGGCCACGAGATGGGGAGCATGCGAAGTCAACGCCACTGCATTGTCGTGTGCGCGACTCTCCATGATCACTGGGACTGCCCCGCACAGCGCGATCATTTCGAGCACCCGGTTCACCGCATCCTGGGACGTCGCCTCCGAAGGAGTCAGGACCCAGGCCCGGTCCTCAAACAAATCCGCTTGAGCGGCAAGCGGGCCGCATCGCTCACGGCCGGCAAGAGGATGTCCACCCACATAACTGGACGGGGTGTCCACGGACTCCCGGATGTCTCGCGCCAGTTGAGCCTTCACACTGGCCACGTCGGTGTAGCTCCGGGCCAGCCCTCGCGCCTGCATCTCCGCGAGCACATCGCCAACTGCGCTCGGTGGTACCGCGATCACTGCCAAGTCGACCGGTTCGTCCGGAGCACCTACGACTCCCGCGCCCAACGCGGCGGCCGTGCGAGCGGCTACTTCATCCTTGTCGAGCAAATGCACTGTTATGCCATGCCGACTGATAGCCAAGCCGATTGATGTCCCGATCAGGCCCGTGCCGACCACAGCCATCGTTCGTATCATCGTTACCCCCATCACCCTCTGGGTGGCCACCGGCCACCGCAGGGCTCACCTGGACGCCACCGGCCTGCCCGCACCCCGAGAACCAACCCGAACGCGAGATCAGGTCAGTAGCCGAAATCCGCCCAGCGCATTCCGTCGGCGGACGACACAAGACCGCCTTCCCGAATCGGGCCTTCGTCGTCGACGACCCCTCCCAGCGCGGCATGGACCTGGATCTTGGCCCCCTCTTCGAGGACCGACTGGACAAGCGTCGAGTCGAACAGATCGCGATCCGTCCCACTCTCGCCTGCGGGCCGGTCGACCAGCTCGGAGAACTCCCGGAACTTGGACTCGCGCTGTTCGGTGTAGGAAGCGGCGTTGACCAATGCGCCTTCGCGTGAAGCTCCACCGCCGACCAGTTCGACAAAGGACTCGAGTCCGGGCGCCGAGCTGTTCATGACCTTCTTGGCGCTCCAGAAGTACGAATCCTCGTCCTGGTGCATGTCGTAGAACGCCACCAGGAAATCATGGAAGAGCGAGTACTCATTCCGGTACCGCACTTCGTACTCCTCGAAGCACTTCTTCTCTTCGAAGTCTCCGCTCAACGACGAGTTGATGGAGCGAGCGGCCAGAAGACCGCTGTACGTGGCGAGGTGCACGCCGGAGGAGAAGACCGGATCGATGAAGCATGCCGCATCGCCCACCAGGACCATGCCGGGGCGCCAGAAGGTGTCCTGGCAGTACGAGTAGTCCTTGCGGACCCGGATCTCGCCGTAGGGCCCGCTCTCCACCCGGCGTGCCTGGGACAGGTATTCCGCGATGAGCGGACATTCTTCGATCAGGCCCATCAGGGCCTTCTCCCGGTCCCCCTGAACTCGCTCCAGAGCCTCACGCCGCAGTACCGCACCGACGCTGGTGAGCTCATCGGTGAGCGGAATGTACCAGAACCAACCGGAGTTGAAGGCGGCGCAGAGAATATTGCCGGAGTTGGGGGCGGGAAGCCGCTTTCCGCCCTCGAAGTAGCCGAAGAGCGCGATGTTCTGGAAGAAGTCCGAGTAGTGCCGGGTACCGCCGATCCGGCTCTGAATACGGCTCTTGTTGCCGGAGGCGTCCACGACGAAGCGGCTGCGTACCTCGTGCCGAACTCCGTCAACGTCACTGTAGAGCACCCCGCAGACGCGGCCGTCCTCCTCGATGACATCCACCACGGAGCTCTTCTCGCGGACCTCAACTCCTTTGTCACGCGCGTTGTCCAGGAGAATCTGGTCGAATTTCATCCGCTCGACCTGGTAGGCCAGCGAGGTCGGGCCCGAGAAAGTCGCGGAAACGGAGAAGGAGAACGTCCACGGCTCGGGGCTGCTTCCCCATCGGAAGGTGCCTCCGCGCTTGGGCATGAACGCAGCCTTCTCCAACTCATCCGAGACACCGAGGAGTCGGCAGATACCATGCACCGTCGAAGGCAGCAGAGACTCCCCGATCTGATAGCGGGGGAATTCTTCCTTCTCCAGGACAAGAACACGGTAACCTTGCATAGCCACCAGGGTGGACACGGTAGAACCACCCGGCCCACCACCGACGACAACGACATCAAACTCGTGGTCGTCTTCGACGTGCATGGCATCTTCTCCTCGAATAGTTTGTTCAGGGAAATGAGAGATGTCCATCAGTGCGCACGGCCCCCGGAAACGAAGGAGCGCAAGGTGCGCGCGGCAGCCAGGTCGGCACAGCCGGCCAGGAGGAGGGCCTCCTCGAGTTCCGTCCGCAGAAGCGAAAGCACCTGGGCAACTCCCGGCGCCCCGGCTGTACTCAGCCCCCACAACACCGGACGCCCTATCAGGACCCCATCAGCGCCCAGCGCCAGTGCCCGCAGGATGTCGGTGCCGCTGCGGACACCGCTGTCCATAAGGACCTGGCACTGCCCGCCTATCGCTTCGACCACCCACGGCAGCGCGGTGATGCTGGGCAGCGCACCGTCCAACTGCCGGCCGCCGTGGTTGGAAACCACCACCGCATCGGCCCCGAGCCGGACGGCCTGCTCCGCGTCCCGTGGATCAAGGATGCCTTTGATCACCAAGGGAAGTCGGGTCTGCTCCCGGAGCCATTCCAGGTCGGACCAGCCGAACGTGGAGTCGAAGGTAATCTTCGTGTGCGTGGCCACGGCCGACTCGCCGGGTTGGCGGGAATGCGCCGCGGAAGGGCCGTCCGGCTCCAGGTTGGCACTACGGATCCAGGAGGGAAGCGCGAACTCGTTTCGCAGGTCGCGTAGCCGACGGCCCATGATCGGGACATCCACGGTCACCATCAATGCCTGGCAACCGACTTGCTCGGCGCGGCGAATCAACTCGACCATCCGACCGCGATCGTGCAACCAGTACAGCTGAAACCACAGGGTCGCCCCGACCTTGGCGATGTCCTCCAGCGAATGACTGCTGATCGTGCTGACCACAAAGGGCACCTGCGCCGCCAAAGCGCCCTCTGCGGCCGCGAGATCGCCCTCTGGATGCAGGAGACGCTGGTACGCCATCGGCGCGACGGCGAGGGGCAGCGCGGCCGAAGTGCCCAGAAACTGAGCACCGGTGTCGGTCTTCTTGACGCCTGCCAGCACCCTGGGCACGAGTTGCACGCTGTCCAGGGCCGCACGGTTGGCGTCCAGGGTAGATTCTGTGCCGCTGCCACCGGCAATGAAATCCCAGACAGCCGGCGCCAGCCGCGCGGCAGCCGACTGTTGCAGGTCTTTCACGCACACGGGATGCGTTCCCGCTGTATCGACCGGCGCCTCGGACTGCTGGGCCATTACTTCTCAGCCTCCGCTTCAGCCCGCTGCCGCTCGACTGCCTCGTAGAGTGCCTTGATGTTCCCGCTCCCGAAGGTGCGAGCCCCCAGACGCTCAATGACCTCCATGAAGAATGTGCCGTGCGGGTGGACCGAGGAAGTGAAGATCTGGAACAACTGGCCGTCATGGTCCTCGTCGACCAGGATATCCAGTTCTTGCAGTTCGGAGACAGAATGCTTGGTCAGATCCACGGACAGCAGCCGGTAGTAGGCATCGGGAGTGCTCAGGAAGGACACACCTCGCGACTTGAGCAGGCCCACTGACTCCACAATGTTGTCTGCGGTGAAAGCGATGTGCTGGACGCCGGCCCCATCGTGATTCTTCAGAAACTTGTCTATCTGCCCCGGCTCGAGCGAGGTATCGGGTTCGATCAAGGTAAGAGTGACAGAGCCGGATCGACTCTGGACCACCTTGGAATCCATTGCCTGCCTGCCCACCACGATGCGCTCTTCGAAGATCATCTGGAAGTCCAGGATCTTCTCGTAGAACTCCACGGTAGGCGTGAGCTGTCTAGCTTCGAGACAGACGGCGAAGTGGTCTATCTCACCGAGGCCACTGTCAAACCGAGCACCCGTTTCCGGAACCGATGAGAAACCCGGAAGTACCCGCGCATCGCTACTGGCAGGGCGCTGCACGAATGTGTGAACCACATCTCCGAAGCCTCTGATCGAGGCCGTTGTGAGCCCGTCCCGCTCGGCCGGCTCCGCCACCGGCGCGGCACCCCGGCGCACCGCCTCGGTGAATGCCTCCGTGGCATTGGAGGTCGTGAGCGCGATATTGGCCACTCCGTCACCGTGCTGCTCGACGTATGCGGCTGCGGGGTGGTCAGCACCCTGCGCCATCGTCAGCACCAGCCGGATCTGATTCTTGCCGAGCGCCACCGAACGGACGGCCTCGGCAGAATGTGCCGGTTCGGAAGCTCCGTAGACCTCGAACCCATAGCTGTCTATGAACTGCGCTGCAGCCACCGCCGTGTCTTGTACATAAAACTCGACATGGTCAATGGAGAGTTCATCGAAAACGGACCCGTTCGAATTCGCCATCTGCTTCACTATCTCGGTTGACTGTGTGGACAGGAACTGAGGTTGGTGAGGGCCGGCTGGGTTCATGCCGTTGTTTTCATCTGCTGCACAAGGCTATGCGGCCGCATTTCCGTCCAATTCGAGTTGATGTACTCGATGCACGATGTGCGGTCGTTCGCATGCACGGTGGTCCAGCCGGCCGGCACCTCCGCGAACTTCGGCCAGAGCGAATACTGCTTCTCCTCGTTGATGAGTACGAGATATTCCGCCTCGGGGTTTTCGAAAGGATTGGCCATTACCTCGCTCTTTCTGTGCTCGACCCTCGACGGTTTTAATTCGCCGCGACGGCATGGTCTTGGTCTTTGTCTTTGTCTTTGTCTTTGTCTTGATTCTGTCTTGCCCTATATGGCCAGACTAAGTGAGCCATTGGCGGACCACATCCCTCAACCTGGTAGGGCCATACGGGACCCGAGTGATACCCGAGCGGATATTGATCCGAAATCAAGGAAACACGCCCACACTCGAAGGGCGCTTCAGGACCGCTTGAGAGTCGTGCCTCCCTACCGGATCGAGGGGTGACCGCCCGGGGCCACTCGCCTAACCTGGCTGCGGAGATGCCGGATCCAGGGGGTTTCGCCGATTCTTTATCCGGGGCCTTCCATTCCGCAACGATCGTCAGCGTCGCTGGTCCAGCTGAACTTCGCGCGCTCTCAACACCGAAAAGGGTGATTGGCAATGCATGCTGTAGACGCTGCTGATCTTGTCGAGGCTCGGTCATTTGAGTCGCGCGCGGCGTTGGTCGGCGAATCGGTGCAGGCGGCTTTTGCGGCTCAGGTGCTGCGCTCTCCGGACGCGGTGGCGGTGCGGTGTGCTGGGCGGGAGTTGACCTACCGGGAGTTGGATGAGCGGGCGAATCAGCTGGCGCATCGGCTGGTGGGTGTGGGGGTGGGTCCGGAGGCGCCGGTCGCGGTGCTGATGGAGCGTTCGGTGGATCTGGTGGTGGCGCTGCTGGCGGTGTTGAAGGCGGGGGCGTTCTACCTCCCCTTGCACAGTGGGTATCCGTTGGAGCGGATGCAGTGGGTCGTGGACGAGACGTCCGCGCCGGTGCTGCTGGCCGACCGGGCGATGCGTGAGCGTGGCCTGCCCGGTGGTGCTGCCCTGGTGGTGGTGGATGAGGATGAGGAGCTGGCCGGTCTGCCGGTCGGTGATCCGGGGGTGGAGAGCCATCCGGAGCAGTTGGCGTACGTGATGTACACGTCGGGCTCGACCGGCACGCCGAAGGGGGTGGCGGTCACTCACCGCGACATCCTCGACCTGGTCGTGGACGGCATGTTCGGGGCGGGTGCGCATGAGCGGGTCCTGATGGTGGCTCCGTATGCCTTCGATCCCTCGACCTACGAGCTGTGGGTGCCGCTGCTGCACGGTGGGCGGACGGTCATCACGCCGGAAGGTGATCTGAGTGTGGCGACGCTGGCCCGGCTGATCGATGAGGAGGAGATCACCGGGCTTCAGGTGACGGCGGGTCTGTTCCGGGTGATGGCGGAGGAGAACCCGGGCTGTTTCGCGAACGTGCGGGAGGTGATCACGGGTGGTGATGTGATCTCTCCGACCGCGGTGCGGCGGGTGCTGGAACACTGCCCCAACACCGTCGTGCGATCGACGTACGGTCCGACTGAGACCACCCTGTTCGCGTCCCAGACCCCCTGGACCGCGGCCGATGCAGTGCCCGCGCCGATACCGGTCGGGCGTCCGCTGGACGGCATGCGCGCCCACATCCTGGACAGCAATCTGCAGCCGGTTCCGGCAGGGGCCACCGGCGAACTGTATCTGGCGGGTGCGGGGTTGGCCCGGGGCTATTTCGGGCGTCCGGATCTGACGGCGGAGCGGTTCGTGGCCGACCCCTTCGGCCCGGCCGGCAGCCGCATGTACCGCACCGGCGACCTGGCCCGCTGGTCCAGTGAAGGCCTGCTGGAGTTCGTCGGCCGGGCCGACGACCAGGTCAAGATCCGCGGCTTCCGCATCGAACTGGGCGAGATCGAAGCCGTATTGGGCCGCTTCCCAGGGCTGTCCCAGGTCGCGGTCATCGCCCGCGAGGACCAGCCCGGCGACAAACGCCTGGTCGGCTACGCGGTCGGCGCCGACACTCTGGACACCGAAGCGCTGCGCACCCACGCGGCCCGCCTGCTGCCGGAATACATGGTCCCCACCGCGTTCATGATCCTCGACCAACTCCCGCTGACCACCAACGGCAAGCTGGACCGCCGAGCCCTGCCGGCGCCCGTGTACGAAGCCGACCTGACCGGGCGCGGTCCGCGGAACCCGCAGGAGGAGATCCTGTGCGGACTGTTCGCCGAGGTCCTGGGCGTGCCCTCCGTCGGCATCGACGACAACTTCCTTGCACTGGGCGGCGACTCCCTCCTCGCCACCCGCCTGGTCAGCCGTATCCGATCGGCCCTGGGCATCGAACTTCCAGTTCCGACCCCCTTCGAGGCCCCCACCGTCGCCGCCCTCACCGACCGGATCGCGGAAGCGGACTCGGCCAGGCCCGCACTGACCGCGATGGAGCGCCCGGCACGGATCCCGCTGTCACCCGCACAGAACCGCCTCTGGTTCCTCAACAACCTGGAAAGGGCGAGCGCCACTTACGTCCTGCCGCTCGCAGTACGACTTTCAGGGGATCTCGATCGAGCGGCTCTGGAAGCGGCGATAGCCGATGTGATCGGCCGACACGAGGCCCTGCGGACGGTGTTCCCGGAGGCCGACGGGGAGCCTCAGCAGCTCATTCTGGCGCCCGACCAGGTCCGCCCTGAGCTGCCTGTGGTGGAGGTCGAGGCAGCGGACCTGGACGACGCACTTCGAGCCGCCGGCAACACCGCCTTCGATGTCACTGTCGATCTGCCGCTGCGGGCCCGGCTGTTCGCCACCGGCCCGGACCACCACGTCCTGCTCTTGATACAGCATCACATCGCATCCGATGGATGGTCGCTGGCGCCGCTTGCCCGTGACATCAGCCTTGCTTACGCCGCGCGGTGCGCGGGTACGGCGCCCACCTGGTCACCGTTGCCCGTGCAGTACGCCGACTTCACGTTGTGGCAGCGCGAGCTCCTCGGCGCGGAAGACGATCCCGGTTCTCTGATGAGTGAGCAACTGGCCTTCTGGAAGCGGTCACTTCAAGGAATTCCCGACCAGCTTGAGCTGCCCTTCGACCGCCCTCGGCCGAAGGTGGCCAGCTACCGCGGTGACACCGTCCGGATCAGGATCGACGCCGAGCTGCACCGTGCGCTGCTCGGCCTGGCCCAGGAGACGAACACCACGCTGTTCATGGTGCTCCAGGCCGCTCTCGCCACCCTGCTGAGCCGATTGGGCGCGGGCACGGACATCCCGCTCGGAACCCCGGTCGCGGGACGCACCGACGAAGCACTCGACGACCTCGTCGGCTTCTTCGTCAACACCCTGGTCCTGCGCAACGACACCTCGGGAAACCCGACGTTCCGGGACCTGCTCGCCCGGACCCGGGAGACCGACCTGGCCGCCTACTCCCACCAGGACGTACCGTTCGAACGACTCGTGGAGGCGATCAACCCGGAGCGGTCGCTGGCCCACAATCCCCTGTTCCAGGTCATGCTGGTGGTGCACAGCAATGCGGCCCCAGCGTTCGACCTGCCCGGTCTGTCGGCCGTCACCGAAGACCTCACCAACGACGTGACCAGCTTCGATCTCACCTTCAACTTCTACGAGGTCACAGACGGCGCCGGGGAACCCGCGGGGCTCGACGGCTTCCTGGAGTACCGCACCGACCTGTCCGACGTGAGCACCGCGGAGCGGTTCGTCGAGGGTCTCCGGTTGCTGCTGGCGGCCGTCGCCGAGCGCCCCGACCTGCCGATCAGCACCGCCGAACTGCTCTCCCCGACCGAGCAGAGCGAGCTGCTCGCCGAGGGAACAGGGGGCCCGGCCCCTGAGCACCGGTTCTTCACCGACCTCTTCCAGGAGCAGGCAGCGCTCCGCCCCGACTCACCGGCGCTGGAGCACGAAGGCACCGTACTCACCTATGCCGAGCTGAACACGCGGGCCAACCAAGTGGCCCGCTGGCTGATCCGGCAGGGCGTCGGCTCCGAGCAGCTGGTGGCGCTGGCGGTGCCCCGGTCGGTGGAGATGGTGGCGGCACTGCTGGGCATCCTGAAGGCCGGCGCCGCCTTCCTCCCCATCGATCCGGAGTACCCGGCGGACCGCATCACGTTCATGCTTGAGGACGCCGCCCCGGTCCGCGTGCTCACCAGCCGAGAGATGGCCGAGCGGCTCCCGCAGGGCGGCCCGGCCACCCTGGTCCTCGACGAACCTGGGGCCCTGGCCGGACTCGACGGTGCCAATCCCACGGATGCCGAGCGGACCGCTCGGCTCCGGCCCGACGACCTGGCGTACACCGTCTACACATCGGGTTCCACCGGCACGCCCAAGGGCGTGGCCGTCACCCACCGCGGTATCTGCGCGCTGGCCGCCACACTGGCGGAGAAGTACCAGGTCCGGTCGGACGACCGTGTCCTGCAGCTGGCCTCGATCAGCTTCGACATGGCCTTGGAGGACTACCTCCGGGCGTTCTGCTTCGGCGCGACCCTCGTCGTCCCCGCGCCTGGCCCCCTGGTCGGGGACGCCCTCGGCGACTATCTGGAGCAGCGCCGGATCTCCTGCGCCGACATGCCGCCCAGCGTGCTCGCCACCCTGCCGGCGCGGCACTTCCCCGCCCTGCGCGTGCTGAGCGTCGGCGGCGAGGCGTGCCCCCCGGCACTGATCGCGCGCTGGGCGGACGGTCGGCGGATGCTGAACCTCTACGGGCCCACCGAGTCGACGATCTCGGCGACGGCCAGCGAGCCGCTGTCCGGCACCGATTCGTCCGCGCCGATCCCCATCGGAGCTCCGGTGAGGGGCGCCCGGACGTACGTCCTGGACGAGCGGCTACGGCTGGCGCCGCGAGGGGTGCCGGGAGAGTTGTACATCGCGGGCGAGGGTGTGGCCCGGGGGTACCTGCGTCGCCAGGGACTGACGGCGGAGCGGTTCGTGGCCGATCCCTTCGGACCGGCCGGAAGCCGTATGTACCGCACCGGTGACCTGGTGCGGTGGCGGGGCGACGGCCAGCTTGAGTTCGTCGGCCGCGTCGACGACCAGGTGAAGATCCGCGGCTTCCGCATCGAACTCGGCGAGATCGATGCGGTGCTGGGTCGTCACCCGGCGGTGTCACAGGTTGCGGTCGTGGTGCGGGAAGAGCAGCCGGGTGACAAGCGTCTGGTGGCCTATGTGGTCGCTGAAGCCGGCAGCGAGGGGGTGCACGCGGACGACTTGCGCGCTCATGTGGGTGGATTGTTGCCGGAGTTCATGGTTCCTTCGGCATTCGTGGCGCTGGACCGTTTGCCGCTGACGACGAACGGCAAGCTGGACCGGCGCGCTCTGCCTGCGCCCGTGTATGAGGCGGAGGTGGGCGGGCGTGCTGCGCGGACTCCGCAGGAGGAGTTCCTGTGCGGGCTGTTCGCGGAGATCCTGGGCGTGCCGGCAGTGAGTATTGACGACAGTTTCTTCGAGTTGGGCGGGCATTCTCTGCTGGCTACCCGGGTGGTCAGCCGGATCAGGTCGGTTCTGGGTGTCGAGTTGCCGGTGCGGACCTTGTTCGAGGCTCCCACGGTCGCGGAGTTGACGGGTCAGGTCGCGGAAGCGGGTTCGGCCAGGCCCGCGTTGACGGTGGTGGAGCGTCCGGAGCTGGTTCCGCTGTCGCCGGCGCAGAATCGGCTGTGGTTCCTGAACAAGCTGGAAGGGGCGAGTGCCACCTACAACGTTCCGGTGGCGTTCCGGATCACCGGGGACCTGGACGCGGACGTCCTCGAACAGGCATTGAACGATGTGGTGGTACGGCACGAGAGCCTGCGGACGGTCTTCCAGGAGATCGACGGAACCCCGGCCCAGACAGTGCTGGCAGCGGACGCCGTCGACCTGACGCTGCACCACGTCAGCTGTGGCGCAAACGAGATCGATGCGACGCTGCGGACGGCCGGTCAGTACGTCTTCGACTTGTCCGCCGAACCGCCCCTGCGAGCAACGCTGTTCACAGTGAGTCCGAAGGAGCGGGTACTGCTGCTCCTCATGCACCACATCGCGAGCGACGGCGCTTCGCTGGGGCCTCTCGGACGCGATCTGGAGACCGCGTTCCGCGCCCGGCTCCAGGGCCAGGCACCGACGTGGTCCGCCCTCCCGGTGCAGTACGCCGACTACACCCTGTGGCAGCGGCAGCTCCTCGGCGCGGAGGAAGACCCCGACTCCCTGGTGAGCAAGCAACTGTCCTACTGGACAGAGGCGTTGGAGGGTAGCCCGGACCATCTTGAGCTGCCTCTCGACCACCCCCGGCCGAAGGTGGCCAGCTACCGCGGCGACATGGTTCCGGTCCGGATCGGCCCCGAGCTGCACCGCACGCTCATCGACCTGGCCCGGGACACGAACACCACGGTGTTCATGGTGCTCCAGGCCGCTGTCGCCACCCTGCTGAGCCGATTGGGCGCGGGTTCGGACATCCCGATCGGCACCCCGAGCGCAGGACGCACCGACGAGACCCTCGACGATCTGGTCGGTCTCTTCCTCAATACGCTGGTGTTGCGGACCGACACCTCAGGGAACCCCACATTCCAGGAACTTCTGGAGCGGGTCCGCAAGACCGCCCTGACCGCCTATATGCACCAGGACGTGCCGTTCGAGCGCGTGGTCGAGGCCGTAAATCCGACTCGCTCGCTGTCCTGGCATCCTCTCTTCCAGGTCATGGTGGTCCTGCAGAACACCGGCGGATACGAGTTCTCGCTGCCCGGCGTGGTGATGGAAGCCGAGGACGTATTCAGTACCCGTACGGCCAAGTTTGATCTTGGCTTCATCCTCAACGAGCACTACGAGGCCGACAACCGTCCGGCCGGGCTCGACGGAATGCTCGAGTACAACACCGACGTCTTCCAGAAGGCCACTGCCGAACGGATGGTGGCCCAGCTGGTACAGGTGCTGACACAGCTCAGCACCGCTCCCGACCGCCGGATCGGTGAAGCGGAAATTCTGTCGGAGACAGAGCGTGTGCGGTTGTTGGGGTTGTGTGCCGGGGCGGAGTCTGGTGAGGGGCTTACGGCTGGTTCGGTGCAGGCGGCTTTTGCGGCTCAGGTGCTGCGCTCTCCGGGTGCGGTGGCGGTGCGGTGTGCTGGGCGGGAGTTGACCTACCGGGAGTTGGATGAGCGGGCGAATCAGCTGGCGCATCGGCTGGTCGGCCTGGGAGTGGATCCGGAGGCGCCGGTCGCGGTGCTGATGGAACGCTCGGTGGATCTGATGGTGGCCCTCCTGGCGGTGTTGAAGGCCGGGGCGTTTTACCTCCCCTTGCACAGTGGTTACCCGTTGGAGCGGATGCAGTGGATCGTGGACGAGACGTCCGCGCCGGTGCTGCTGGCCGATGCCGCGATGCGTGAGCGTGGCCTGCCGGCTGCTTCTGTGGTTGTGGTGGTGGATGAGGACGAGGAGCTGGCCGGTCTGCCGGTCGGTGACCCGGGAGTGGACTGCCATCCGGAGCAGTTGGCGTACGTGATGTACACGTCGGGCTCCACCGGCACGCCCAAGGGGGTGGCGGTCACCCACCGCGACATCCTCGACCTGGTCGTGGACGGCATGTTCGGGCCGGGCGCGCACGAGCGGGTGCTGCTGCTGGCCTCGTACGCCTTCGATCCCTCGACCTATGCCTTCTGGGTGCCGCTGCTGCACGGCGGACGCACCGTCATCACACCGGAAGGCGAACTGGGAGTCGCCGAGCTGGCCCGGCTGATCGTCGAGGAGGAGATCACCGGCCTGGACATCACGGCCGGTCTGTTCCGGGTGATGGCCGAGGAGAACCCAGGCTGCTTCGCGAACGTGCGCGAGGTGATCACGGGTGGTGACCTGATCTCCCCTACCGCCGTGCGGCGGGTCCTGGAGCACTGCCCGGACACCGCCGTGCGCTGCGCCTACGGACCCACCGAGACCACCCTGTTCGCGACGCAGGCCCCCTGGACCGCTGCCGATGTGGTGCCCGCGCCGGTGCCGGTCGGGCGTCCGCTGGACGGCATGCGCGCCTATGTTCTCGATGAGACCCTGGCGCTGGTCCCGGCAGGCGTGGCTGGGGAACTGTATCTGGCGGGTGCGGGGCTGGCCCGGGGCTATTTCGCGCGTCCGGATCTGACGGCGGAGCGGTTCGTGGCCGATCCCTTCGGACCGGCCGGCAGCCGCATGTACCGCACCGGCGACCTGGCCCGCTGGTCCAGTGAAGGCCTGCTGGAGTTCGTCGGCCGGGCCGACGACCAGGTCAAGATCCGCGGCTTCCGCATCGAACTGGGCGAGATCGAAGCCGTATTGGGCCGCTTCCCAGGGCTGTCCCAGGTCGCGGTCATCGCCCGCGAGGACCAGCCCGGCGACAAACGCCTCGTCGGCTACGTGGTCGCCGAGCCGGGCCACAGCGCCGAGGTGGATGTCGAGACCCTGCGTGCGCATGCGGCGGGTCTGCTGCCGGAGTACATGGTGCCCTCGGCATTCGTGATCCTCGACCGGCTCCCGCTGACCACCAACGGCAAGCTGGACCGGCGGGCCCTGCCCGCCCCCGACCTGCCGGCGACCGGAGCGGGACGCGGTCCGCGGAACCCGCGCGAGGAGATCCTGTGCGGCCTGTTCGCCGAGGTCCTGGCTGTGCCCGCGGTCGGCATCGACGACAACTTCTTCGAACTCGGCGGCCACTCCCTCCTCGCCACCCGCCTGGCCAGCCGCATTCGTTCGACCCTGGGCATCGAGCTTCCAGTACGCACCCTCTTCGAAACTCCCACCATCGCCACCCTTGTCCAGCAGTTGGACCGGACGCCGGGGAGCTCTTCGGGGGACTCGTTGAGGGTCCTGCTCCCCCTGCGCGCCGAAGGGGATCTCGACCCGCTGTTCTGTATCCATCCGGCGATCGGGCTCAGTTGGTCGTACTCCGGCCTCTTGCGCCATTTGGACCGTCAGCAGCCTCTTTACGGCCTGCAGGCCCGTAAGTTCAGCCAGCCGGACGCCGCGGCACCCGGGCTGGAGGAGATGGTCGAGGACTACCTGAACGAGATCCGAACAGTTCAGCCTTCCGGTCCGTACGCCCTCCTCGGCTGGTCCTTCGGGGGCATCGTGGCTCACGCCCTCGCGGTCCGCTTGCAGGACGAAGGCGAGGAAGTAGCCCTGCTCGCCATGATGGACAGTTACCTGCCCACTGACGGCTGGGAGAGTCAGCGGTTGTCGTACGACAGCCCGGAGGTACTGAGTGCCATCGCCGAGTCCATCGGACATGACCCGACCTCGCCTGAAAGCCCTCTCGCTGGGCTCGGCGCGGCTGAGTTCTCGGCTCTGGTCAAAGTCTTCGTGGATATCGCCAACTTGAGCGATCACATCAGTGTCGGCAAGTTCATGGGCGACATCCTGTTCTTTGCCGCGGCTGCCGACAAGGCGGACGGTGAACTCACTCCCGCTGTCTGGTCTCCGCATACGAACGGACGCGTTGAAGTACACGCCATCGACTGCGTGCACGGGGATATGACCCAGCCCCAACCACTGTCCGAAATAGGACAGATATTGGCTGCAAGGTTGGCCGGTAGCACGGGAAAACAGGGCAAAATCCATTCTCAGGAGAACCGTTGAAAGTCACCAGCAAAGAGAAGGCGCCCCAGCCGCCCTTGGGCAGCAACTTCAACAAGGTGTGGGTGGCCATGATCGCCTCGTCATTGGGCGATGGCATTCAGCTGGCCGCACTGCCCCTGCTGGCAATTCAACTGACCAGTGATCCACTGCTCATCGGTACGGTCGGCGCTGTCGCCACTCTGCCATGGCTCGTGCTCGGTCTGCAGGCCGGAGCACTCGTGGACCGGTGGGACCGGAAAAAGGTGATGCTGCGTGCGGACATCGTCCGGTTCACCATCCTCGCCCTGCTCACGACTGCCGTACTGACCGATCATGCAAGTATCTACCTGCTGATTGTCGCGGGATTCGCTCTGGGCTGCGGAGACATCTTCTTCGACATCTCCGCACAGGCCGTCCTGCCTGTGGTCGTCTCCGGGGATCAGGCTCTCATTCGGGCCAACGGCCGGGTCTCCGCGGCTCAGATCAATGGCGAACAGCTCGCAGGCCCCCCGCTCGGCGGTGTGCTCTTCTCCCTGTCACATTCTCTGCCGTTCCTGGGGAACGCGTTCTCCTTCATGATCAGCGCATTCTTCGTCGGTTCCCTGAAGGGTGACTTCGCGAACGCGCCGACCGCCGAGCCGACCCGCAGAAGCCTTCGTGCCGAGGTCGCCGAAGGACTGCGCTGGCTGCTGAAGCATCGAGTGCTACGAGCGCTGGCCGCCACCGCTGCCGTCGGCAACCTCGTCTTCACCGCCAAAATGGCGCTGTTGGTCCTGCTGGCCAAGGACCAACTCGGCCTCGGTGAGATCGGCTACGGTCTGCTGCTGAGCTCGACTGCGGTCGGTGCCTTCGTTGGCAGTTTCGTGTCCTCTTCGATCTCCAAGAAGATCAAAGTGGGCAGCATGCGATGCCTCGGCATGGTCGTCGAAGGACTGGCGGTCGTCGGACTCGGCCTGACGGGAAACCCCTGGGTTGCCGGCGGAATGATGGCCATCATCGGATTCTCGATGAGTGTCAATATCGTCATCGTCGGAGCACTGCGGCAGAGTCTCGCACCGGCGGAAATTCGCGGACGAGTGCTCTCTGCCAGCCGCTTGATCTCGCTCATGGGTGCACCCTTCGGAGCTGTTCTCGGAGGCTACCTCGCGGGTGCGATCAGTCTGCGGGCGCCGTTCATCATGGGCGGTCTCCTGATGGTCCTGGTGGCCCTGGTCAGCCTGCCCGCGCTCAGCAATCGCTCCATTCAGGAAGCGACAGAAGAAGCTTCCGCCACGCCATCGGACCAGGACTCGCCGACGCCCGCGACATCGAACCAAGGCGCGTCGAAGTAGTCGCGGGGTCGCTGTTCCTCACAGGGAAACGAGGTCGCATGAACGACAGTGGAGTGGCACTTCTGGCCGCCGACCTGAGCACGGATCGACTGCATGCGGCGCTCCGGGATCCGGCGCTCGCCTCCATGAACTTCTTGAACGAGGTGGCCGGCCGCTTCCCGGAGGCCATTTCGCTCGCTGCCGGCCGGCCCAGTGAGGAATTCTTCGACGTCGACGATCTTCCTCGATATCTGCGGATCTTCTGCGACTACCTGGCGGCCGAGGTAGGCGCGGACGCAGAACTCATACGCCGCACCCTCTTCCAGTACGGTCGGACCAAGGGCATCATTCACGAGCTGCTCGCCCGGAATCTCGCCTGTGACGAGGGCATCGACGTCGACCCGGAGTCGATCGTCGTCACGGTCGGCTGCCAGGAGGCGATGTTCCTGGTGCTCCGGGCGCTTCGCATGGACGAGCGCGACGTCGTGCTGACGGTTTCGCCGGGCTACGTCGGACTGGCCGGTGCCGCGAGGCTGGTGGACATGCCCCTCTGGGCGGTGCGGGAGAACGAGGACGGCGTCGACCTCGGCCACTTGGTCGAGCAGATCGAGGCGGTGCGCGCCGCGGGGAAGCGGCCACGGGCCTTCTACCTCGTCCCGGACTTCGCCAACCCCTCCGGCGCGAGCCTCGACCTGGAGGCCAGGCACACATTGCTCGCCATCGCGGCGGAGCACGATCTGCTGATCCTCGAGGACAATCCGTATGGGTTGTTCCAGGCCGAAGACAGTCAGCGCTTGCCCACACTGAAGGCCCTCGACACTTCGCGGCGGGTCATCTATCTCGGCTCGCTCGCCAAGACCTGCTTTCCCGGAGTCAGGGTTGGCTTTGCGGTCGCGGATCAGCGCGTGGCTGGTGCGGATGGAGGCTCCACGCTGTTCGCGGACGAGCTGTCCAAGATCAAAAGCATGCTCACCGTCAACACCTCACCCCTGGCCCAGGCCATTGCGGGAGGCAAGCTGCTGGAGCATGACTGCAGTCTGGTCAAAGCAAACACCAGAGAAGTACAGCTCTACAGCCGAAATCTGCGGCTGCTGCTGGAGGGGATGGGCCGACGGTTCCCCCGGGGCGAAAATCACCAGGTCTCATGGAATACGCCCGGCGGTGGGTTTTTCGTGGTGGTCACCGTTCCGTTTATTGCCGACGACGCCGCACTGGAATATGGGGCCAGTAAGTACGGCGTCCTGTGGACACCCATGAGCCATTTCTACGACGGCCGTGGCGGCGAGAATCAGCTACGCCTGTCGGTGAGCGTGGTGTCGCCGGACGAGATTGAAGCTGGACTGGATCGACTGGCGATGCTGATCGCCGATCTTTCAGGCAAGGAAATATCTACGCAGTAGTCACCAATTCTGAAGGCCAGGAGATTTCCATGCCGAACAAAGGCATATTCGCCGACGATCTCAATAGCGTGGACCTCACGGACCCGAGCACCTTCCTGCATACTGACATGGAAGATTTCTGGCGGCGCGTTCGGGCCGAGCAGCCCGTATATCTGCACCCGGCCACGGACCGCGGGTCAGAATTCTGGGTGGTATCCCGCCACTCGGACGTAATGGCGGTTCTGCAGGACCCCGAGCGATTCAGCTCGCAGCCCGGGAACATGATGTCCTCGCTGCACAAGCCCGGCGGGGATCCGGCGGCCGGCAAGATCCTGGCGCTCACCGATGCGCCGCGCCACAATGCCATGCGGACGATCCTGCTGAAGGCGTTCAGCCCCCGGATCCGCCAAGGAGTGACGGACAAACTGCAGCGGCGGGTCGACCATGTCCTCGGTCCCGCCGTCGGCACCGGGACCTTCGACTTCGCCAAGGAGGTCGCGGAAGTGGTTCCCATGGGGACGATCTGCGATCTGCTGGGCTTTCCGTCGACGGATCACAAGTACGTGCTCGACCTGAGTCGGGATACGGTCAGCGCCGACGACGAGGGGCAGACCGAAGAGGACGTCTGGCTCTCTCGCAACGAACTCCTCATCTACTGCCAGGAGATCATCGAGGCCCGCCGCGAAGACCCGCAGGACGACTTGATCAGTGCGATGGCCACCTGCCGGATCAACGGGGAGCCGATGACCGATGACGAAGTGGTCGTCAACTGCTATGGGTTCATCCTCGCGGGAGATCACACCAGTCGCCTGGCCATGGTCGGTGCCCTGCTCGCCTTTTCCCAGCACCCCGATCAGTGGCTGGCATTGAAGGAGGGCCGCGTTTCGACAGCCAGCGCGGTCGAGGAGATCGTGCGCTGGACGACACCGGCGATGCACATCGGTCGTACCGCAACGGCCGAAGTCACCCTCGGCGGCCAGACAATCCGCGAAGGTGACCACGTCATCCTCTGGAACACGTCCGCGAACCGCGACGAAAGCGTCTTCTCGGACCCGCACCGTTTTGACCTGGCAAGGACTCCCAACAAGCACCTGGGCTTCGGATTCGGGCCCCACTTCTGCTTCGGGTCCTACCTCGGGCGAGCCGAAATCACTGCCGTACTGAAGACCCTCATCAGCAGGGTGGACCGGATCGAACTCATGGGTGACCCCAAGGCGCTCTACTCGACGTTCCTCCGCGGATACAGCAGCCTGCCGGTCTCCCTCATTCCCAGCCGATCCGCTGCGGAATAGTGGTGCCCGAAGCCACTTGGAGGGCGCAGTGGGCGATCGACTCCGTGACCGCAACGGACTGCGCCTGTCCTCACCCACTGGAACAACGTCCAAGGAGGAGAACAAGCATGTCTGCTCCCCCCGCTTCCGCCACTGTCGACGCCGCCGAGCAGTTGCCCCGCATCCGTTCCGCACTCGACAAGCTCGTGAGCTACAAGCAGGGCAAGCCCGTACGCTCACCGGAGGGGCATTCCTTCCCGCTGTCCGCCAACGAGTCCCCGTACGAGCCGATCCCCGCGGTGGTGCAGGCGATCCAAGAGGCGGCGCTGGGCATCAACCGCTACCCGGACAACAGTTGCGCGGACCTGATCTCCGAGATATCCGCACGCTTCGCCGTGCCAGAGGACACCGTCGCCGTCGGCTGCGGCTCTGTCGGTGTCTCCCAGATGCTTCTGGAGGCGGTCGCGGAGCCCGGCGGGGAGGTCCTCTACGCCTGGCGCTCGTTTGAGGCGTACCCGATATTGACCAGGCTCTCCGGTGCCACGCCGGTAGAGGTCCCGCTCAAGGACGGGGCTCACGACCTCGACGCGATGGCCGCCGCAATCACCGACCGGACGCGGCTCATCTTCATCTGCAACCCCAACAACCCCACGGGTACGGTGATTTCCCGGTCCGACATCGAGACCTTCCTCGACCGGGTCCCCGCCGATTGCCTGGTGGTCATCGACGAGGCCTACATCGAGTACGTGCGCGACGACGACGTCCTCGACGGCCTCGCTCTCCGGCCCGGGCGCCCCAACGTGGTGGTCCTCCGCACCTTCTCCAAGGCATATGGCCTGGCCGGGCTCAGGATCGGATTCGTGGTCGGACACCCCACCGTGGTCGAGGCCCTTCGCAAGGCCTTCCTCCCCTACTGCGTGAACGGCGTCGCGCAGGCCGCGGCGATCGCCGCTCTCCGCTCGGAGGAGGCCCTGATGGCCCGCGTGGAGACCACGGTCAAGGAACGCGAGCGAGTCCACCACACCCTGACCGAACAGAGCTGGCACGTCACCTCCAGCAGCGCCAACTTTCTCTGGCTCCAACTCGGCGACCAGGCTCTCGCCTTCGCAAGTCACTGCGCGGCGACGGGAGTGGCGATTCGGCCGTTCGCGGGCGAGGGAGTCCGCGTCTCGATCGGCTCTCCCGCGGAGAACGACGCCTTCCTCGCGGCATCGGGCACCTTCCCCACCACGCCGAGCCACCCCTGACCACATGGCTTGATCAAGTGCGCTCCGCGGATTTCCCCGCGCGGACCGCGTACGCCTTCTTCCGGCGCTGACGGGACAAGGGCCTGAACGCCGAGTTCCACGACCGCCTGCACGACCGGGTCTGCTGTCAAGGCCGGGAAGATCCAGAAAACGCGAGCGCTGAGGTGTGCGCCTCCGAACGGGACTGCGCGGCGGCCGCTGCGGATGCGGCGCACGGCCTACTGACCGGACGACTCGCGTCGCGGAAGGCGCCGCTCTTGAGGTCGTTCTTCTTCGCCCTCGAAGAACTCGCCGATCTCGTCCACGACTTCGGCCGCGACCATGCCGCCGACGATCCCGACCGCCGCTACGGCAGCGCCCGGTGCCACAGATGCATACCGCTGACCCACCCCCAAGAGCGGCTGCGAGCTCCGGCGCGAGATGCATGAGCCGGCATTCATATGGACATGGGTTTCATTTTCATCTAGCGTTTCTGGCGGCGGCGACTCGGCACCCACGCTGGAGGTGAAACCGCTGTGAGCGCCCCCACCGTCCGACAGCGACCGACCCGTCAGCGCTCGGCGCTCCTGGAAGCCCTCGCGAACTGCCGTGACTTCGTGTCCGCGCAGGACCTGCACGCCCGCATGGCCGACGACGGTACGCGGATCGGGCTGACCACCGTGTACCGGGCGCTGCGTGACCTGGAGGCCGCGGGCGAGGTCGATGTCGCTCAAGCCGCTGCCGGGGAACGGCTCTACAGATGGCGGCCCGACACCTGGCACCGCCACTACCTCATCTGCCGCACCTGCGGCTTCAGCCGACCGGTGGACTCCGAGGTCGTCGAGGAGTGGGCGGGACGGATCGCAGCCGACTCCGGATTCGCCGGGGTGGAGCACATCGTCGAACTCACCGGCGTCTGCGCCGGCTGTCAACCCGCCGTCGATTGAGGAGAACTGCCGCCATGCCCCTGGGATTCAGGCCCGGAAACCCCGCCACGCCGAGCCCTCGGCTGCGCGAACTGAAGGAGACCGTGCGCACGTTGCTGGATCTCGACGAGGACACCGCCGTCGTCATCCGCCAACTCACCTGCACCGAACCGGGCTGCCCGCCGCTGGAGACGGTCGTCGCCGTCCTCCCCATGAACGGCCCGGCCCGCCGCTGGACCCTGCACCAGCCCAGCGACGAGATCACCGAGGACGACCTCAAGGCCGTCCTGCTCACCACCGCCCCCGAAGGAGCCCACTCCGCATGACTGCCCCCACCCCCGTGGACGGCCGCGTCCCCGTCACCGTCCTCACCGGCTTCCTCGGCTCCGGCAAGACCACCCTGCTCAACCGCATCCTCACCGAACACCACGGCCTCAGGATCGCCGTCATCGAGAACGAGTTCGGCGAGATCGGCATCGACGACGCCCTCGTGCTCGACGCCGAGGAAGAGATCTTCGAGATGAACAACGGCTGCATCTGCTGCACCGTCCGCGGAGACCTCATCCGCATCCTGGGTGCCCTGATGCGCCGCCGCGAGAAGTTCGACCACATCCTCATCGAGACCACCGGCCTCGCCGACCCCGCTCCCGTCGCCCAGACCTTCTTCATGGACGACGAGATCGCCGCCCAGCTGCGCCTGGACGCCATCGTCACCCTCGTCGACGCCGCCCACGTCCTCCAGCACCTCGACGAGGTCAAGCCGGAAGGCGTGGAGAACGAGGCCGTGGAACAGATCGCCTTCGCCGACCGCATCGTGCTCAACAAGACCGACCTGGTCGACGAGGCGACGATCGCCGAGGTCGAGAAGCGGGTGAAGGCGATCAACACGCCGGTGCAGATCCTGCGCGCCAGGAACGCCGAAGTCGACCTCGAGCAGATCCTCCACGTCGGCGCCTTCGACCTCGACCGGGTGCTGAAGGACGACCCGTCGTTCCTCACCGAGACCGAGCACCAGCACGACACCACCGTCACCTCGGTCGGCATCGAGGTGCACGGCGAGGTCGACGACGCCCGCCTCAACGCCTGGCTCGGCAACCTGCTGCGCACCAAGGGCGCCGACATCTTCCGCTCCAAGGGCATCCTCGCGATCGCCGGTTCGAGCAGGCAGTACGTCTTCCAGGGCGTCCACATGCTGCTCATGGGTGAAGAGGGCGCCCAGTGGCGGGCCGACGAGCCGCGCCGCAACCGGCTGGTCTTCATCGGCCGCAACCTCGACCGCGACGAACTGGAGCGCGGCTTCGCCGACTGCCTCGCCACCGCGGGAGCAGCCGCGTGAGCCTCACCGCAGCCGACCAGGCGCTGTCCATCGCCTGGGAGATCACCGTCGACGACGCACCCGTCGCGCTCAGCGCACGTGGCGACCTCGTGGCCGTCGCCGGAGCCGAGGGCACGGTACTGGTCCTGGACGCGGCGATGGGCGCCGAGATGGGGGCACTTGAGCTTCCTGGCGGCGCCCTGAAGGTCGAACTCTCCCCCGCTGCCGTGAACTTGGCGGTCACCGGGCCCATGGGGTACGCGCTGTGGCGCCGGTCGGACGGACGCGTCCATGTCCGTGAGTCCGGTGCCTGGGCGTCGTCCGCCGCCTGGGCCGACGACGAACGCGTGGCCGTCGCCTCCGGGCGGGTCGCGGTCGTACGGGACGCGGACGGTGGCGAGTTGTGGCGTACGGAGCGTGCCGCGTCCACCGTCTCCGACCTGGCGTGGCTGCGCCAGGGGCGGCGGCTGGCGGTCGCCGCGTACGGTGCCGTGCGCGGACACGAGAGGCACACGCCCCAGCCGGTGGTGACGTACCCCTACGTCGGCTCGCACCTCGCGCTCGCTGTCGCCCCCACCGGCAAGTGGATCTGCAGCGGCAACCAGGACGCCTCCATTCATATCTGGCGCACGCGGGACGGCAGCGAACTGACCATGTCCGGCTACCCGGAGAAGGTCTCCCGCCTCGCCTTCGACGACACCGGACGCTGGCTCGCCGCCGACGGCGCCCCCGATCTGACGGTCTGGGACTTC
This sequence comes from Streptomyces sp. 4N124, assembly GCF_052245395.1. Lineage (NCBI taxonomy): Bacteria > Bacillati > Actinomycetota > Actinomycetes > Kitasatosporales > Streptomycetaceae > Streptomyces > Streptomyces sp. 4N124. The sequence goes on along the minus strand of NZ_JBQQBS010000040.1, from coordinate 32,690 downwards.
TCCGGCAAGGGCCCGGCCGGCACCGCGCCGCGTCAACTGCGCTGCCACGAGACGATCACCGCGCTCGCCTGGCGGCCGGGCTCGGGCGGGCATCTCGCCAGCGGCGGTCACAACGGCACGGTCGCGCTCTGGTACGCCACCGCCGGACAGCCGGCCAACCGGCTACGGCCCGTCCGCGTACTGGACGACGCCGACTCGCCCGTCGCCGCGGTGGCCTGGGCGGGGCCGCATCTGCTGGTCACCGCGTACCGCGACGGACGCGTCCGCGCCCACACCGTGCCCTCGCGGGCGGAGCTGTGAACCGTTCGGTGATCCGAGCGGCCAACCGGCCGTGCACGCTGGTCGTGTGCCGAGGCTGCTGCTGCGGAAATCCACGCAAATACCCCGGCACCGATCACGCCTGGCAGCTGGACCGGCTGCGGGCCGGCGCGGCCGAGCACGGCTTCCAGGTCCGTACGACGGACTGCCTGGGCCCCTGCGACCAGGCCAACGTCATCGTCGTCCAGCCGTCCGCCGCCGGACGCCGGGCCGGTGGCCGAGCGGTCTGGGTCGGCTTCGCCATGGACGACGACTGCACCGGCGACCTGCTGGACTGGGCCGCCGCGGGCGGACCCGGCCTCGCCGCTCCCCCACCCACATTGGAGCTGCAGTTCGTCCGCCCGCCGCGCGAGGCCCGAGCCCGTGCACGCGGCTGAGCCCGTTCGCCCCAACGGGGATGCGGGCGGCCGTGACGTCATCGCGGCCGCCCGCCTCGACGAGGTCACCGCGGCCTCCGTCGCCACCACGCTCCAGGCCCTGGCCACCCCCTCGCGGCTGCTGATCCTCGCCACCCTGCGCCACGCGGCCTGTTCGGTCACCGAACTCGCCACCGCCATCGGCATGGAACAGTCAGCGGTCTCACACCAGCTGCGGCTGCTGCGCGCCCTGGGCCTGGTCACCGGGCAACGCGACGGCCGCCGCATCGTCTACCGCCTCTACGACGACCACGTCGCCCAGCTCCTCGACCAGGCTGTCCACCACATCGAGCACCTGCGCCTCGACCTGCGCGACCCTGGCTGAACCGCGCACCGACCTCGCCCAGCCCACAGCAGCAGCGCCGGCGCGATCAAGGCCGCCACGACGCCCAGGGCGTAGGGCCGTCGTGAACAAAGCGAATGCCGGAATTCCGGACGAGACACCTCTTTGCGGATCCGGCCTCCGGCCGAGGTCGGCGATGTCCGATGATGGGCGGGCCATGACCATGCCCAGCTCACTCCGTATGCCGTCGCGCCGCGCGCCGCTTCCCGTTGTACGGGCGGCCGTGTTCGCGGGCGTCGGGACGGTGCTCGGAGTGAGCGCGCACCATCTGATCGCCGAGGAACCCGCGCCCTGGCGGCCGAGTGCACTGGCGGCCCTGGTGCTCTTCGGGGTCGGTCTCGTCGGTACGCGGCGACCCCGGTCGCTGGCCACGGTGGTGGTGACGTGCGGGGCGGCCCAGGCAGGGCTGCATGTGTGGCTGATGACCACGCACGTGGGCGGCGCGTCGGCCTCCATGGTCATGCCCGGCCACATGCACCACGCTGCCGACGCCCACCAGGCATGGCACGAGAGCATGCTCGACTCGCTGGCCATGACGGCCGTACACGCCGCGGCGGCGGTACTCGTAGCCGTGCTGCTGCACCGCGCGGACACCGTCTGCTGGTCACTGGCGCGCGGGCTGACGACGGCGGTCGACGCGACCCGCGCCCGGATCGCGACGATCCGGGCGCTGCTCGGTGACCGCCCGGCCCTGTCGGCGGATCAAGGGCTGCCGGCGCACGCCCTCGCATGGCTGGAACGGCCGCCGCCCGACGACGCGGCGCTCACGGACACGGTGGTACGGAGAGGGCCTCCCCAGGCAGGGCTCACTCTCGCCACCTGACCATGCCGGGCGGTCGTTCCGATGAGCGCCGCCGTCCCGCACTCCCCCACGCCTGGAGACATCCATGTTCCGTGCCATCAAGGCGAAGCACCGCGCCGCACGCCGCCTGACCCTCGCGGCGGGCGCGACCACCGCCCTGCTCCTCCTCAGCGCCGTGCCGGCCGCCGCCCACGTCGAGGTCGAGTCCGACAACGCCCAGGCCCTCGCCGAGAACGTCGAACTCGCCTTCGTCGCCGAGTCGGAGTCCGCCACGGCCGGCATCACCGAGCTGCGCGTGGTCCTGCCCGAGGGCATCACGCCCGCCGACGTGACGTACGGCGAGGGACCCAAGGGCTGGAAGTTCGCGGCCACCGACGACGGCTACACCGTCAAGGGCCCGGCCGTGAAGACCGGCGAGGACGCCGAGTACTCGGTCGTCGTCCGGCAGCTCCCGGACGCGAAGGAGCTGGCGTTCAAGACGCTGCAGACCTACAGCGACGGCAAGATCGACCGCTGGATCGAGCTGAGCGAGTCCAGCGGCGGCGGCCATGGCAACGAGGCTCCCGTCCTGGAGCTGAAGGCCGCCGCACCCGGCGCGAAGCCGGTCAGCCCCTCGCCCAGTGAGTCGGAGAGCCCCTCCGCCTCCCCGACCCCGACCGCCGAGGAGACGGACATCTCGCCCTCCCCGCAGGCAGCGGACACCGAGAAGGGTGACGACGGTGGGCTGTCGGCGGGTGCCTGGACCGGCATCATCGCGGCGATCCTCGTCGTGGCGGCGGCCGTGGTCTTCATCGTGCGCCGCCGGGGCAGCGCCCAGCAGTAGTCGGAGCACGCTTCAAGGGCCCTTGCACTCCGGGCGGTTCGGGGCGCGAGGGCCCCGGCCTGCCCGTCGAGTCAGTCGTGCGGGGCCTTCCCGCTCACCCGGTGGTCCGCGTGGCTGAGCGCCTCCACCACCAGGCGGCGCAGATGCCCGTCGCTGAGGCGGTAGTAGATGTGCCGCCCCTCGCGGCGGGTGTCCACGAGCCCGGCGAGCCGCAGCTTCGCCAGGTGCTGGCTGACCGCCGTGCGCGACGCGTCGCACCGCGCGGTGAGCGAGCCGACGTCCGACTCACCCTGCGCGATCAGCCACAGCAGATGCAGCCGGGTGGCGTCCGACAGCATCGCGAACACCCCGGTCGCCTCGGCGAGCCGCGCGCTGTCCGGAGCGCGTAGATGCGCATCGGCTGCAAGTGAGACGGGGTGGCTTTCAGGCATGAGGTCAGCCTAGAGCCACACCGCAAGGGTGGGGGTCCAGTCACCGCCCGTCGACTTCCAGCCGTCATGTGCGCAGGTGCGCACATGACGGCTACACTCGTCGAGATCCCGAGTCGAGACCGAACGCACCAGACCGCCCGGACCGCCCCTCCCAGGAGCCGCCCGCATGCTCGCCGTCCTGCGCAACCGCACCTACCGCCACCTCTTCGCCGCCCAGGTCATCGCCCTCGTCGGCACCGGCCTCGCCACGGTGGCGCTCGGGCTGCTGGCGTATGACATCGCGGGCGCCGACGCCGGTTCGGTGCTCGGCACCGCGCTCGCGATCAAGATGGTGGCGTACGTGGCGATCGCTCCGGCCGTCAGCGCGGTCGCCTATCGAATACCGCGCCGGGCGCTGATGGTGTCGGCCGACCTCATACGCGCCGGGGTCGCGCTGATGCTGCCCTTCGTGGACCAGGTCTGGCAGGTGTACGTCCTGGTCTTCCTGCTCCAGTCCGCCTCGGCCGCGTTCACGCCGACGTTCCAGGCCGTCATCCCGGACGTGCTGCCCGAGGAGCGCGACTACACGCGGGCCTTGTCCATGTCCCAGCTCGCCTATGACCTGGAGAACCTGTTCTCACCCGCGCTGGCGGCCGCTCTGCTGTCCGTGATCACCTACAACTGGCTGTTCGCCGGCACCGTGCTGGGCTTTCTCGCCTCGGCCGTGCTGGTGGTCTCGGCAGTTCTTCCGAAGCCCACCCTGGCCCCACGCACCGGCGGCGCCTACAGCAAGGCCACGGCGGGCACCCGCCTCTTCTTCGCCGTCCCGCACCTGCGTGCCCTGCTCGCCCTGAACCTCGCGGTCGCCTCCGCGAGCGCGATGGTGACCGTCAACTCCGTCGTCTACGTACGCGACTTCCTGGGGCTTCCGACGGGCGCGGTACCCCTCGCGCTGGGGGCGTTCGGTGCGGGTTCGATGGTCGTGGCGCTCGGCCTGCCACGCATCCTGGACAGGGTCACGGACCGGGTGGTGATGCTGCGCGGCGCACTGCTGCTGGCCGTCGTTTTCGCCGGGCTCGGTGCTATCACCTCCGTGCGGGACGGGAGTTGGCGCTGGCCCGCGCTGCTCGCCCTGTGGGCCGTATTCGGTGCCGCCTGCTCGATGGTGCTCACGCCGACCGGCCGGCTCATCCGTCGCTCGGCGCCGGCCGGGGAACGCAGGGACGCCTTCGCCGCCCAGTTCTCGCTGTCGCACAGCTGCTGGCTGCTGACGTATCCGCTGGCAGGCTGGCTCGGCGCCGAGGCCGGGCTGGGCGCGGCCGTGGTCGCATTGGGCGCGATCGCGCTGTTCGCCTCGCTGCTGGCGGTGCGGCTGTGGCCGGCTCGGGAGCCGGCGCCCGTCGCTCACGAGCACACCGACCTCCACGACGACCACCCCCATCTCACCGATGCCACGCGGGTGGCGGGGGGTTGGAGGCACAGCCACGACTACGCGGCGGACGAGTCGCATCCCGTGGTGGCCGCCCGCGTGTGACGCCACGAGGGTCTGCTGCGCCTCAGCTGACCTTGACGGTCGTCGTCACCGTGGCCTGGTCTATGTCGGAGATGCGGACGCTCACCGACATCTCCCACTTCCCGGCCGCGGGGAGCTGGAGGTTTCCCGCCCGCCAGTAGCCGCCCACCTCCTTCATACCGGCATCGAGCGGGCCGATGCCGCGCTCGGCGTGGGTGAACGTGATGCGCAGTTCGGGGACGGAGGAGATGCCGTTGTCGGCGGCGAAGACCACGGCCTGGAGGTCGTTGCGGCCGGTGCTCGCGGGGGTGAGCGTGATGAGGACCTTGCCGGAGCCGTACTCGGCGCCGGTGTCGAAGGGGACCGTGCGGCTGAACCCGGTGGGCTGAGCGACCGTGGGCGGGGACGCGGTTGCGGAGGTTGCTTCGGTGCGTGCGGGGGTGGTGACGGTGAGCTGAGTCGTGATCCCCAGGACCACGAGAGCGAGGACGGCTTCGACCGCGACCGAGCGTCGCAGCCGCCGGATCGGTCCGCCGGTGTCCCCGCCGTCCCCCGCCCCCGCGGCAACGGCCCCGGCTTCGGCTTCGGCTTCGGCTTCGGGGGCCAGGTCCTTCTCCGCGTCCTGCGCGGACGCGGACGCCACCGCGCGCGATGCCGCCATGGCGAGTGCCGGTCGCCCCGGTGCCCGCTCTGCGACCGGCTTCCGCAGCCGGGCCGTCCAGCGGCGCGAGTACGCCGCCGCTCCCAGCATGGCCACCACGACGGCCGTCTTCAGCAGCAACAGGGTGCCGAAGCGAGTGGAGACGAGAGCGTCCAAGGAGCCCATCAGCCGCCAGGACTGGTAGAGGCCCGTCACGACGAGGGCCACCACGGCGGCGAACGCGAGCCGGGAGAAGCGGGTCACCGCCTCCGCCGGCGCCGGCTCACCCTCAGGGGTACGGAAGAGAACGCCGACCAGCGCGGCCAGGCCGCCCAGCCACAGCGCGACCGCCACCAGGTGCAACGCGTCCGCCGCAAGTGCGAGCGTGGTCTGCGAGCCGGCCGCGGCATGTCCGGTGGCGGCCCAGGTCCCGGCCAGCGCCACGGCGATCAGCGCGCCGACCCCGATCAGCCCTGGCCGACTCCTGCCCAGCGGCGGCCGGTCCGCCGTGTCGGACCCATCGGACTCGTCGCCGTCGGGACGGAACGCGGAGCCTGCGAGTACGGCCAGGAAGAGACCGGCGCCGCCGAGCAGCAGGAGCCGTACGAACAGGGCCGAGCCCGGCCCGGTGTCGAGGGTCGCGCGCAGGGCGGTCAGGTCGACAGCCTGACCGAGCCCCTCGCCGGAGGTGTAGGGAGCGCGCAGCAACAGCAGGGCGAGGCCGGACAGCAGCAGGGCCGACCAGCCGGCCTGGAGCAGCCGTCGCAGGCGCGGCCGAGTGGCACCGCCCGGCCAGCACACCAGCAGGAAGGCGCCGACGCCGACCGCGAGGACGTAGCCGAGGTAGGCGACGTACCGGGCGACTGAGTACAGGGTGCCCACCAGGCCCTCTCCCGGCGGCGCGTCGACGGCGACGGCCTTCGTCGGCGAGGGCTTGCCCACGGAGAACACGAACGCCTCGCCGATGGGGTGGCTGTCGGCGGACACCGCCCTCCACGACACCGTGTACGTGCCGTCGACGAGACCGCTCTGCAACGCCACCCGGGCGGTTGCGGTGTCGGAGCCGACGTGGGCCGTGGTTCCCGTGTCCACCCGGCTGCCGTCGGGCGCGTAGACCTTGATCGAGTCCTCGGCGAGCGTCATCGCTTCGGTGAAGGTCATGGTGACCTGGGTGGGCGCGGACTTCAGCACCGTCTCCGCAGCCGGGTCCGTCGAGCGCAGCTTGGCGTGTGCGGCGGCGGGGCCGGCACCGGCGAGCAGCAAGGCGAAAGCCGCACCCAGGAGCAGGGCGAGGGCTGCCACTCGGCGACCCGGACGACGAGCTGGCCTGAGGCTCAAAGGGTCGGCCTCCTCAAATGTCGGTGCGGTACGGCCGTCGGGTTGCGACGCTCGTGATGTCGTACGGCCGATCCGGCGGCCTCGTTCACCGGACCTGCGACGGCGCCCGCGATCACCCGGACGCCGGGTCGGTGAACGGCCCCGACCACTCACCGCTTCTCGTAGGGATTCTCGGGCTGCTCGACCTGCCTGACATCGGCGGCGGCGAGCACGGGCGGCCACGCCGCCTCGGAGCCGAGCTTGCCCTTCGGGATCCAGGTGCCGGTGACGGTCGCCCAGCTGTCGACGGCAGGGGCGTCGGCCTTGCGGATCTCGATCTTGTCCGGCCGTGCGTCGGCGGCGCAGCAGGAGATGAGGAGCCGGGTCAGATACCAGGTGCCGTCGTCGTCCTTGGTGACGAACCCGGTCATCCGGATCGTGCGGCCCTTCATCGTCCGGCCGCTGTCGTAAAGGGCGCGGGAGGTGAACTGGCTGAGAGTGAGGTCGACCGGGTCGCCCTGGGGCAGCGCGGGGAACGTACCGATGCCCTGAGCGGCGTACCTGGCCGCCTCCCGCTCGGCGCTGTACGAGCCGAGGGCGGGCGGCGGGAAGAGCAGCAGGGCCAGCGCGGGGACGACGAGCAGCCAGGCGACGCGGGGACCGTGGCGGTGGTCGTGCCCGTGTCCCTGCTCGTCGTGCTCGTGGCCCACACCGCTACGGGCAGCCCGGCCGACCGCGACCGCGCTCACGATCCCCAGCACCAGCAGCAGCACACCCGACGCGATCAGATACGGCCGCAGCCCCGGCTGCACGTACCGCAGATACAGCTCGCTGAACAACGAGATCCGCAGCACCGCCCCCGCGCACAGGACCAGAACCACCGCCGGACCGTACCGCCTCACAGCAACCACCACCCCACCAGCACACTGCTCACCACCGCGACGACCCACGTCATCGCCGAGAACCTGACCGCGAAGGCCCGACCGAACGTCCCTGCCTGCAACGCGATCAGCTTCAGGTCCACCATGGGCCCCACCACCATGAACGCCAGCCGCGCCGTCGGCGAGAACCCGCTCAGCGAAGCCGCGACGAACGCGTCCGCCTCACTGCACACGCACAGCACCACCGCGAGAACGGCCAGCAGCAGCACCGACAGCCAGGCCGACCCGGTGAACACGTCCAGCACCGACCTCGGTACGACGATGTTGAAGGTCGCCGCAGCCGCCGCACCCACCACCAGGAACCCGCCCGCGTGCAGGAAGTCGTGCTGCAGGCCGGACCGGAACTCGCCCCAGCGCCCGCCGCCCGACGGCGCCTTGGACGCCGTAGGCCTTCGCTGCGGCAGCCACTCCTCCCGCCCGAACCGCACCCACAGCCAGCCCATGACGACGGCGGTGGCGAGGGAGGCCAGGAGGCGGGCGGCGACCATCGCCGGCTGGCCGGGGAAGGCGATGGAGGTCGCGACCAGCACCACCGGGTTGATGGCTGGCGCGGAGAGCAGGAAGGCGAGGGCGGCGGCCGGGGCGACCCCGCGCCGCATCAGGCTGTCCGCCACGGGCACGGACGCGCACTCGCACCCCGGCAGTACGACGCCGGCGGCACCCGCGACAGGCACGGCCAGCGCGGGATTGCGGGGCAGCAGCCGGGTGAAGAACCGCTCGGGGACGAAGGCGGCGATCGCCGCCGACACCAGCGTGCCGAGCATCAGGAACGGCACGCCCTGGACGACCACGGCCGTGAAGACCGTCCACCAGGCGGCCACAGGCGGGGTGTAGAGGTCGAGGGCGAGCATCGGGCCGAGGACCGAGCCGACCGTGAGGACCGTGATCAGGGCAAGGCCGCCCAGCACGATGTAAACGAGGGTGCGGGCGACCAGCCAGATTCCGTCGGCCAGTCCCCGCACCGGTTCTTCGCGACTTTCCTGACTCACCGCGCCCCTTGCATCCCGCCCCGCACCGCGCCACCGTAGCGTCCGCCGGAGGGTAACGATGCCCGCTGTGCCCTGGCCGGCACGAACCTGTGGGGCACATGAAGCGGTCAGAGACGCGTCAGCGCCTCATCCTGATGTTCCTGAACCCACGACCGACGTACAAACCGCAGGTCAGGAGCCCTTCGCCACCGGTTCGAGGATGGCAACGCACTCCACATGATGAGTCATCGGAAAAAGATCGAACGCCCGCAACGTCCGCACCCGATACCCCCCATCCCGGAAGTACCCCAGATCCCGTGCCAGCGCCGCCGGATCGCACGCCACGTACGCGATACGACGCGCGCCGAGCGACGACAGGTGCTCGACCGTCTTCCGGCCCGCTCCCGCCCGCGGCGGGTCGAGGACGATCAGGTCGACCTCGGTGATACCCGTGCGCGGCAGGACCGACTCGACCTTGCCCTGCTCGATGCGGACGCGGGGGAAGTCGGCGAGGTTGTGCCGGGCGTCTTCGACGGCCCGCTTGCCGGACTCGATGCCGAGCACCGCGCCCTTCTCGCCGAGCCGGTCGGCCAGGGCGCCGGCGAAGAGGCCGACGCCGCAGTAGAGGTCGAGCGCCATCTCGCCCTTGCGGGGGAGCAGCCCCTGCATGACCGCCGTCACGAGCGTGTCCGCGGACTTCGGGTGGACCTGCCAGAAGCCGCCGTTGCCGACGCGGTGGGTGCGGCCGTCGGCGCGTTCGCGGACGAAGGGGCGGCCGTGGACGCGGTGGACACCGCCGTCCTTCTCCTCCACCCGCAGCACGGACACCGGCTTGTCCAGCTCGACGAGCGGCAGCCGAGCGCCCGGCCTCGGCGTCAGGATCACCTGGCGGTCCTGCGACCCCGTCGCCGCGATCGCCTCGACCGACTCCATGCCGGTCCAGTCACGCTTCTCGATGCCCAGCTCGCTGACACCCTCGGCCGCGATCATGCAGTGGTCGATCGGCTCCACCTCGTGCGAGCGGTGCCGGCGCAGACCCGCCCGTCCCGTCTCGGCATCCACGGCGTACTGCACCCGCGTCCGCCACGCCGGGACCTGACCGGCGGGCAGCTTGTCGCCCTCGGCCGGCATGACCGTGCCGTCCCAGCCGGCCTCCTCGGGCGTCAACCCCGCCAGCCGCTGCAGCTGCTCGGCGATGACCTCGCCCTTCATCCGCCGCTGGGCGCCGGGCTTGGCGTGCTGCCAGTCGCAGCCGCCGCAACGCCCCGGACCGGCGTAGGGACAGGGCGCCTCGACCCGGTCCTTGGCGGCGGACAGCACCTCTACCGCGTCCGCGCGCAGGAAACGGGAGCCTTCCTCGCCCTCGGTCACCCGCGCCACGACCCGCTCACCGGGCAGCGTGTGCCGGACGAACAGCACCTGCCCCGACTCTGTACGGGCGATGCAGTGCCCGCCGTGTGCGACGGGCCCGATCTCGACCTCGTACTCCTCCCCGACCAGCGACTTCTTCGGTTCTGCCTGCATGGCGGGGTGACTCCACAACGTCAAAGGAAAAAGGGAACGGGCGATCAACGGAAACAGCTGGACAACAGCCCACCAGTCTACGTGCTCAGCCGCACGTCACTCCTTCCCACTCGGTTCCTTCCCACTCGGCTCCTTCGGACGCTGCTCCGCCGGACCACGCCGCACCGACCCCGGCGCGTTCCACTCCTGCCGCTTCCGCGCCCGCTTCCGCGCGAGCTCGGACGACTCCAGCTGGTAGGGCACCGAGGTCACCATGACACCCGGCGTGAACAGCAGCCGGCCCTTCAGCCTCAGCGCGCTCTGGTTGTGCAGCAGATGCTCGTACCAGTGGCCGACGACGTACTCGGGGATGATCACCGACACGGCGTCGCGCGGCGACTCCCTGCGCACGTTCTTGACGTACTCGATGATCGGCCGGGTGATCTCGCGGTACGGCGAGTCCAGCACCTTCAACGGTACGTCGATCCCGCGCCGCTCCCACTCCGCGCGCAGCGCCTTGGTCTCGGCCGGGTCGACGTTGACGCTGAGCGCCTCGAGGGTGTCCGAGCGCATCAGCTTGGCGTAGGCCAGGGCCCGCAGGGCGGGGCGGTGGAGCTTGGAGATCAGGACGACGGAGTGCACGCGGGACGGCCGTACGCTGTCGTCGCTCGGGCCCTCGGGGGCGGCGAGTTCCTCGGAGACGTGGTCGTAGTGGCGGCGGATGGCCGTCATCGTCACGTAGAAGATCACCATGCCGAGCAGCGCGACCCAGGCGCCGTGGGTGAACTTGGTGACCAGGACGACGACCAGCACCAGGCCGGTGAAGAAGGCGCCGAAGGTGTTGATCGCGCGGGAGCGGATCATGTGGCGGCGCTTGGCGGGGTCCTTCTCGGTGGCCAGGTGGCGGTTCCAGTGGCGGACCATGCCGGTCTGGCTGAGCGTGAAGGAGACGAACACGCCGACGATGTACAGCTGGATCAGCCGGGTGGAGTCGGCGCCGTACATCCACACCAGCAGGATGGCCGCGCCGGCCAGCAGCACGATGCCGTTGGAGAAGGCGAGCCGGTCGCCGCGGGTGTGCAGCTGGCGGGGCAGATAGCGGTCCTGGGCGAGGATCGAGCCGAGCACCGGGAAGCCGTTGTACGCGGTGTTGGCCGCGAGGAACAGCACCAGCGCGGTGGCCGTGGCGAGGATCACGAACAGGAAGCTGCCCTTGCCGAAGACGGCCTCGGCGACCTGGGTGATGACCGGGTTCTGGACGTAGTCGGAGCCGAGCGCGACGCCGTTGCTGAGCAGGTCGACGGCCGGGTTCTCGGCCATGCGGACCTTGGTCGCCATGGCCAGCCCGATGATCCCGCAGAACATGGTGACCGCGAGCAGACCCATCATCGCCAGCGTGGTCGCCGCGTTCTTCGACTTGGGCTTGCGGAAGGCCGGGACACCGTTGGAGATCGCCTCGACACCGGTGAGCGCTGCACAGCCGGAGGAGAAGGCGCGCAGCAGCAGAAACACCAGCGCGAAGCCCGCCAGGCCCTGATGCTCCGCCTTGATCTCGTACGACGCCGTCGGCGCCCGCATGGGGTCGTCCAGCACCAGCCCGCGGTACGCGCCCCAAGAGATCATGATGAACACGCCCGCGACGAACACATACGTCGGGATCGCGAAGAGCTTGCCCGACTCCTTCACCCCGCGCAGGTTCATCAGCGTCAGCAGCACGATCACGGCGATCGCGCAGACCACCTTGTTCTCGACCACGAAGGGGATCGCGGAGCCGAGGTTCTCGATGCCGGAGGAGATCGACACGGCGACGGTGAGGACGTAGTCGACGAGCAGCGCGCTCGCGACGGTCAGGCCCGCCTTGTTGCCGAGGTTGGTGGTGGCCACCTCGTAGTCGCCGCCGCCGCTCGGGTAGGCGTGCACGTTCTGCCGGTAGGAGGCGACCACCGTGAACATCAGCACGACGACCGCGACCGCGATCCAGGGGCTGAAGTGGTACGCCGACACGCCCGCGATCGACAGGACCAGCAGCACCTCTCCGGGCGCGTAGGCCACGGAGGACAGCGGGTCGGAGGCGAAGACGGGGAGGGCGATGCGCTTCGGCAGGAGTGTTTCCCCCAGCCGATCACTGCGCAGTGCGCGCCCGATCAGAATCCGTTTGGGCACGTCGGTCAGTTTGGACACAACAGAGGATCGTAGGCGTTCGAACGGGGGGCCGCCCACCTGCCACCCCACATCTGCTCACCGGGTGAAAACAGGGACCGGTGCGGTGGCGGTTTCCGCGGGCCGTCCCGCACCTATGCCTATATGACAAAACCCGACTGCTTCCCGACCGATTCCCGACCGATTCACGCCCGAATCCCGTCCGTCTCCCGGCCGTTGCCGACCTCAGGAGGATCCATGCACAGCACCGCCCAGCTGATCGGCGCCGCGGCCGCCCTCGTCGGCCTCGGCATCCTGACCCTGGTCAGCGTCCGCAGCATCAGCCGCCGCTGACCCGCAGTGACCCGTGCACGGGGGTCCCCTCCGCCGACCGCGCGTGTGTAGCTTGGGCGGCGGTCTGAGACCCTGTTCAGACCTAGTCAACGACTCTTTGACAGCGGAAGGACGGTCGTGCACATCGTCATCATGGGCTGCGGCAGAGTGGGCTCCGCTCTCGCCCAGACCTTGGAGCAACAGGGGCACACGGTCGCCGTGATCGACCAGGACCCCACCGCCTTCCGACGGCTCGGCTCCTCGTTCGGTGGCCGCCGCGTCACCGGCGTCGGCTTCGACCAGGACACCCTGCGCGAGGCCGGCATCGAGGAGGCCGGCGCCTTCGCCGCCGTCTCCAGCGGCGACAACTCGAACATCATCGCCGCCCGCGTCGCGCGCGAGATGTTCGGCATCGAGAACGTCGCGGCCCGTATCTACGACCCCCGCCGCGCCGAGGTCTACCAGCGCCTCGGCATCCCGACCGTCGCGACCGTCCGCTGGACCGCCGACCAGATGCTGCGCCGTCTGCTTCCCTCGGGTGCCGAGCCGCTGTGGCGCGATCCCACCGGCGGTGTCCAGCTCGCCGAGGTGCACGCCTCGACCGACTGGGTCGGTCACAAGATCAGCAGACTGCAGGAGGAGACGGGCGTCCGCGTGGCGTTCCTGACCCGCCTCGGCGAGGCGATCGTGCCCAGCTCGCAGACGGTGCTGCAGGAGGGCGACCTGGTCCACGTGATGATGCGCACGGACGAGGTCGACAAGGTCGAGGCGGCGTTCGCCAAGGGTCCCGATGAGGAGGGCGGTCACTGATGAGGGTCGCCATTGCCGGTGCCGGCGCGGTGGGCCGCTCGATCGCGGGCGAACTGCTGGAGAACGGCCACGAGGTCCTGCTCATCGACAAGGCGCCGACCGCCATCTCGGTCGAGCGCGTCCCGCAGGCGGAGTGGCTGCTCGCCGACGCCTGCGAGATCACGTCCTTGGACGAGGCCGCGCTCCAGCGCTGCAACGTCGTGATCGCCGCCACCGGCGACGACAAGGTGAACCTGGTCGTCTCCCTGCTGGCGAAGACGGAGTACGGCGTCCCGCGCGTCGTCGCCCGGGTGAACAACCCGAAGAACGAGTGGCTGTTCAACGAGTCCTGGGGCGTCGACGTCGCCGTCTCCACGCCCCGTCTGATGTCCGCCCTCGTCGAGGAGGCGGTCAGCGTCGGCGACCTGGTCCGGCTGCTGCGCTTCAGCCACGGCGACGCCAACCTCGTCGAGCTGACCCTGCCGGAGGAGTCGGCGCTGGCCGGCACCCGGGTCGGCGATGTCGAGTGGCCGCAGGACACCTCCCTGGTCACCATCATCCGCGGCAACCGCGTCCTCACCCCGTCCCAGGAGGACTCCCTGGAAGCGGGCGACGAGCTGCTGTTCGTGGCGGCCCAGGCCCGCGAGGAGCAGCTGGAGGATCTGCTGTCGGTGCGGCGCGAGGACACGGTGAGCTGAGCCGGTCCAGGTCTACGACGACGGAGGGCGCCCTGCGATTCGCAGGGCGCCCTCCGTCGTCGTAGAACCGGGCGAACTCTGCTGCGGTTCGTCAGCGCCCCGAAGGGGCGCGGCGCTGTATCGATGTGCGGCTCCGCCGCGCGGGCGCGACGAGCCACGACGCCGCCGCAGACGATCGACGGCATATCGCGGGCACCTCCAGCGGAGCGCCTACGCGTCCCGGCGGTGCCGGCCCGCCGTGGCCTCGTCGTGCTCCTGCGTGAGAGCTGCCTTGCGTTCCTGCTCGGCCTTCTCCTCCGCCTCCATCTCGGCGAAGACGTCGATCGGTGCCGGAGCCTTCGCGAGGAAGACCCAGGTCAGCCAGACGGCCAGGAGGAACGGCGGGATCTTCAGGGCGACCAGGACCCAGCCGAGCTGGGTGGTGTCGGCCCACCAGTACAGCGGGAAGAGGATCGCGCACTTGGCGAGCAGGATCAGGCCCCAGGCGTAACTGGCCTTGGCGTACGCCTTCTTGCGGCCCGGATTGCGGGTGCGCCAGGAGAGGTTCTCCTTGAAGACCGGGCCGAGGATCAGGCCGAGCAGCGGGACGCCGGCCAGGGTCGTGATGATGTACGCGAGCGCCAGGCCCAGCGTGTAGAGCATGCCGGGCAGGTAGAAGTCCTTGGCGTTGCCCGTCATCATCGCGAACACGACACCGAAGGCGACGCCGAAGACTCCGCTGAAGGCGTGCTTGACGGTGTCCCTCATCGCCAGACGGACCACGACCAGCAGCAGGGACACACCGAGGGCGGCGATCGCCGACAGGTGCAGGTCCTTGTTGATCGTGTAGATGGTGACGAAGAGAAGACCGGGCAACACCGTCTCGATCATGCCCCGCAGGCCGCCGAACGCCTCGAACAGCGCTGCCTCGGTCACCGCCCGGGCGTCGTGCCCGGCGGCTGCGGTGTCTTCGGTGTCTGTGGTCGGCTTGTCGAGCGACGTCACCGGCTACTCCCGTCCGAGGGGTCTCAGTTCGTATTTCGGGTTGAACAGCACACGGCGTCCCCGGCTCATCGAGATCCGGCCCGATGCGATCAGCTTGCGTCCGGGCTCTATCCCCACGATGGAACGCCGGCCGAGCCACACCACGTCCAGCGCGGCGGAGCCGTCGAACAGCTCGGCCTCCAGGGCCGGGACTCCGGCACGCGGCCGCAGGGTGACCGTGCGCAAGGTACCAGTAACCGTCACTATCTGACGGTCGTGGCAGTCACCGATGCGGATACAGCCTGCGGTGTCGGCGTCCTCGCGCAGTTCCTCCGACTCCAGGTCCTCCTGCGACGAGGAGAGCCGGTCGAGCATGCGCCGGAACCGGCCCACCGGCTTTTCGGAACGAGGAACACCACTCATATCTGAAGCGTACCGGGGCCCGCCGACAGCTACGTACCCCCCGTCCTAGCGCTCGAACCGGTACCCCATCCCGGGTTCCGTGATGAAGTGCTTCGGATGCGAAGGGTCGGCCTCCAGCTTCCTCCTGAGCTGGGCCATGTACACCCGCAGATAGTTCGTCTCCGTCCCGTACGACGGCCCCCAGACCTCTTGCAGCAGCTGCTTCTGGCTGACCAGGCGGCCGCTGTTGCGGACGAGGACCTCCAGGAGATGCCACTCCGTGGGGGTCAGCCGTACGTCCTTGCCGGCGCGGTGGACCTTCTTGGCGGCCAGGTCGACGGTGAACTCGTCGGTCTCCACCGTCACGTCGTCCTCGTCGCCCCCGGTGGGCTCGGCGCGGCGGACGGCGGCCCGCAGCCGGGCCAGCAGCTCGTCCATGCCGAAGGGCTTGGTGACGTAGTCGTCGGCGCCCGCGTCCAGCGCCTCGACCTTCTCGTCGGAGGTGTGCCGGGCGGAGAGCACGATGATCGGCACCCGGGTCCAGCCACGTAGCCCCTTGATCACCTCGACGCCGTCCAGGTCGGGCAGCCCCAGGTCGAGCACCACGACGTCGGGGTGGCGGGCGGCGGCGAGCTGGAGGGCGGTGGCGCCGTCGTGGGCCGCGTCGACCTCGTACTTGCGGGCCTTGAGGTTGATCACTAGGGCGCGCACGATCTGCGGCTCGTCGTCGATCACGAGCACCCGGGTCATAGGGACTGCCTTTCCGGTCGAGCGGGGTGAAGAGGTTCCTGCGGTCCGGCCGCGTCCGGCGGGCGGGAGCCGGTCCCGTGGAGGGAGAGGACCATGGTGAGGCCGCCGCCGGGGGTGTCCTCGGCGTGCAGGGTGCCGTCCATCGCCTCGGCGAAACCGCGGGCGACGGCGAGACCGAGGCCGACTCCGGCGCCGCGCGGGGCGTCACCGTAACGCTGGAAGGGTTCGAAGATGCGTTCCTTGGCCTCGTCGGGGACGCCGGGCCCGCGGTCGACCACCCGCACCTCGACGCGGTCGGCGATGGCGCTGGCGGACACCAGGACGGGCTTGCCGTCCGGGCTGTACTTCACGGCGTTCTCGACCAGGTTGGCCACCGAGCGCTCCAGCAGCCCTGCGTCGACGGACACCATGGGCAAGGTCTCGGGGATGTCGAGTTCCACGCTGTCCTCGGGCACCCCGCCCAGCGCCATCGGCACCACCTCGTCCAGGTCGATCTCCCGGATGATCGGGGTGACCGTGCCGGTCTGCAGCCGGGACATGTCGAGAAGGTTGCCCACCAGGTGGTCGAGGCGGTCGGCGCCGTCCTCGATGCCCTCCAGCAGCTCCGCCTGATCCTCCTCCGACCACGCCACGTCGTCGGAGCGCAGGCTGGTGACCGCCGCCTTGATGCCGGCCAGCGGGGTGCGCAGGTCGTGGCTGACGGCGGCCAGCAGCGCGGTACGGATGCGGTTGCCCTCCGCCAGCGCCCGGGCCCGGTCGGCCTCCGCCCGCAGCCGCCGCCGGTCCAGCACCACCGCGGCCTGCGCGGCGAACGCGGCCAGCACCCGCCGGCCCTCCGCCGGCAGCACCCGTCCGTTCAGCGCCAGCGCCATGTGGTCGCCCACCGGGACGTCCACGTCCGCGTCGTCGGGGTTCGTGCACGGCTGAGGCCCCACGCTTCCGGCGCAGGTCCACGGGTCCACGTCGCTCTGCCGCTCCAGCAGCGCCGCCGACTCCATCCCGAACGTCTCCCGTACCCGCTCCAGCAGCTCCTCCAGCCCGGTCTCGCCGCGCAGCACATTGCCCGCCAGGAACGACAGGATCTCCGACTCGGCCCGCAGCCGCGCCGCCTGCTGGGTACGCCGGGCGGCCAGATCCACCACCGACGCCACCGACACCGCCACCCCGATGAAGATCATGAGGGCGACGATGTTCTTGGGGTCCGCGATGGTCAGCCGGTGCAGGGGCCGGGTGAAGAAGTAGTTCAGGAGCAGCGACCCGAAGGCCGCCGAGGCCAGCGCCGGGAAGAGCCCGCCGAGCAGCGCCGCCGCCACGACCACCGTCAGGAACAGCAGCATGTTGTTGGCCAGGCCGAGATCGACGGTGTTCAGCAGGATCGTCAGGAGCGCCGGGCCGGCCAGTCCGACCAGCCAGCCCCAGATGATCCTGGCCCGCCCGAGGCGCGCACCCCGGGCGACGGGCAGGCCCCGTCCCTTGCCTGCCTCGTCGTGGGTGATCAGGTGGACGTCGAGATCGGGCCCGGAGTCCCGGGCCACCGTCGCCCCCACCCCCGGCCCGAACACGTACTGCCAGCTCTTGCGCCGCGATACGCCGAGCACGATCTGCGTGGCGTTCACCCCGCGCGCGAAGTCCAGCAGGGCGGCAGGAACGTCATCCCCGACCACATGGTGGAAGGTGCCGCCCAGGTCCTCGACGAGCGTGCGCTGGACCGCCAGCTCCTTGGGCGACGCGGACGTCAACCCGTCACTGCGGGCGATGTACACCGCCAGCACCTCACCCCCCGCCCCCTTCTCCGCCAGCCGCGCCGCCCGCCGGATCAGCGTCCGCCCCTCCGGACCGCCGGTCAGCCCCACCACGATCCGCTCCCGCGAACCCCAGATCGCCGACACCCGGTGCTCACTGCGGTACTGCTGCAGGTACTCATCGACCCGGTCCGCCACCCACAGCAGCGCCAGCTCCCGCAAGGCCGTCAGGTTCCCCGGCCGGAAGTAGTTCGACAGCGCCGCGTCCACCTTGTCCGGCTGGTAGATGTTGCCGTGCGCCATCCGCCGCCGCAGCGCCTGCGGCGACATGTCGACCAGCTCTATCTGGTCCGCGCGGCGCACCACCTCGTCCGGCACCGTCTCCCGCTGCCGCACCCCCGTGATCGACTCGACGACATCGCCCAGCGACTCCAGATGCTGGATGTTCACCGTCGAGACCACATCGATCCCGGCCGCCAGCAACTCCTCCACGTCCTGCCACCGCTTGGCATTCCGCGACCCGGGAATGTTCGTGTGCGCCAGCTCGTCCACCAGCGCCACCCTCGGCCGGCGCGCGAGAACCGCATCGACGTCCATCTCCGTGAAGAGACCGCCGCGGTACTCCAGCTCCCGGCGCGGGATCTGCTCCAGACCGTGCAGCATCACCTCGGTCCGCGGCCGGGCGTGATGCTCGACGAACGCCACCACACAGTCCGTGCCCCGCTCCACCCGCCGGTGCGCTTCGGACAGCATCGCGTAGGTCTTGCCCACCCCCGGTGCCGCACCGAGATAGATCCGAAGCTTGCCGCGTCCCATGGCCCTATTGTCTTCCCGTTCACTGCTGCGTACGCAGCGTCGACCTTACGGCCAACGATGTGGACAAACGGGACGCGGTAGGCGCCACGGGACGTCTTTGACAGAACCCTGACGGCTCAGCTCGGGTTGTCCCCGTGGGTGAGCGTCTCCCAGGCGACGAAGAGGTTGTTGCTGCCCGCCGGCCGGCCTCGCTCGGTGACGGTCTGGGTGTTGGTCATGGCGTGGCCGAGACGGTTGTGCAGGGCGTTGTAGCCGACCTCGGTGACCGGGCCGAGCCCCAGGCGCAGCGATCCGCCGCACAGCCAGCTCGGCGCTGCCGTCCCCAGCTCGTACTTCGCCTGGAACCCGAGCGCCTGCCGCAGCCGCTCGCCGACATCGGTGCCGTACAGGTCCTGCCCCTGGATCCGGCTGGTCTCGGCGACGTGCGAGATCGCGGAGATGCCGTATCCGGTGTGGGTGAGGTCGCGGCAGGTTTCCTGGGTGAGTCCGGTGACGAAGGTTGACTGGCCCTGCCAGTACTTGACGATCTTTTCCCGGGTGTTGAGGTTCTGGCTGGGCACCGTCTTCGGCAGCTCGCCGTCGGAGGAGAGGTAGACGTAGGCGGCGGTGCGGGTGCGGAACTTCGCCATGGCCTTGTCGTACGACGTCTTGTCCTCGAGGAAGACGGAGATGCCGACGGCGGCCTCCATCATCGACAGTTCCCAGTTCCCGTTGGAGTTCGAGCCGTTGATGATCTCGGGCAGATAGACGTCCCGGAGCATGGTCGCGAAGCGGCCCGAGTTCGCCCAGCCGCCGGTGTACGTGTACTTGATGATCTCGGCCGCTCTGGGCCAGGTGGAGCCGGCCCAGCCGGTCTGCAGGGGCGCGTTGCTGTTGGTGTGGTCCTTGATCGTGGCCGACCAGGCGTCCATCAGCGCGATGGCCTTCTTCGCGTAGCGCTCGTCGCGGGTGAGGTACCAGGCGAGGGCGTCGGTGTACGCGGCGAGGGCGTCCTCGCGCTCGTCGGTGCAGCCGTGGTTCGGGTTCGAGTACGAGCCGCACTCGACGGTCGCGCGGGGCTTGGGCGTGCGGTTCAGGTCGGCGTACTTGCTCGCCATCATCTTGTCGAAGGCGCCCTTCCAGGGCTGGGCGCCGGCGTTGACCTTGCTCCGGGTGAAGTCCAACTGGCCCTGTGAAACGGTGACTCCGGGGTGGACGAAGGTGGTGGGGGCGGCGTCGGCGTGGTGGGCGGCCGGCCACGCGAGGGCGCCGGCGACGAGGGCGGCGACGGTGGCGAACAGTGCGGTACGGCGCATAGCGGTGGGCTGCCTTCCGTTCTCGTATGTGAACGTGAAGCACCTTTGTGAACCAGGCACTGGCCGGAGACCGTAGGTACAGACCAATCCGCCGTCAAGGGTCCGCGCACGAAAAAGGGCCGCACCCCGAACCCGGGGTGCGGCCCTTCTCGCGTCTGGCTAGCGGACCTCGGTGATCTCCGGTCCGCGCTGCAACTGCCCCATACCACCGGAGAAGCGCGAGCCCGCCTCCTCCTGCTGGATGCTCTCGGGGACCATCTGGGCGTCGTTCGGCAGCGTCAGGACGATCGGGTCGCGAGGCGCCATCGGGCCCTCGCCGCGGACCACGACCGTGTCCCGGAAGATCTGCTCCAGCAGCCCCGCGGCCTGCGGCTGCACCGCACCCTGCCCGGAGATCACCCCGCGCAGGAACCAGCGGGGCCCGTCCACACCGACGAACCGCACGACCTGGAAGCCGCCCGTGCCGTCCGGCAGTTGCACCGGCACCTGGGCGCGCAGCTCCCAGCCCAGCGGACCCTCGACCTCGTCGACGATGCCACCCTGCTGAGTGATGCCGCCGGCGATCTCCTCACGCACTTCGCCCCAGATGCCCTCGCGCTTGGGAGCGGCGAAGGCCTGCAACTGGACGGCGCTGTCGCGCAGCACGACGGTCGCCGCGACGATCGCGTCGCCCGCGACCTCGACCCGCAGCTCCATGCCGTCGACACCCGGCACGAAGATGCCGCCCAGGTCGACCCGGCCCTCGGCCGGATCGCTCACCTCGGAGCTGTCCCAGGGCCCGTCGGGCCGCGGTTCCGGCTCAAGCCGCACGCGCCCGCCCTCTACCTCAACGTCCGCCTCAGTGTCGACACTGTCGACGACCTGCTCGGCCTCGCCGGCCGCGTCGTCGGCGGCACCCTTCTTCTTGCGACGTCCGAACACGTCACTGTCCTTCCCGGTCGGATACGACCGAAGCGTATCGATTCCCACCCGTCGCGCCGCCCACGGCGGCCTGACCGCTTGTGCTGCTTGTTCCGGTCACCGCGGCATGGCCGCCGGTGGATCCGAAGCCCCCTTCGGCCCGCGCCGACCCGGGAAGCTCCGCGACCTCCTGGAAGCGGACCCTCTCGACCTGCTGGACGACCAGTTGGGCAATCCGGTCGAAGCGCTCGAACCGCACGGCCTCGCGCGGGTCGAGATTCACCACGATCACCTTGATCTCTCCACGGTACCCGGCATCAACCGTCCCCGGGGCATTGACGAGGGCGACACCGCAGCGGGCGGCGAGACCGGATCGCGGGTGTACGAAGGCCGCGTACCCCTCCGGGAGCGCGACAGACACCCCCGTGGGCAGCACGGCCCGCTCACCGGGCTTCAGTTCGCACGCCTCGGTGGTGCGCAGATCGGCGCCCGCGTCACCGGGGTGCGCGTACGACGGAAGCGGTACGTCCGGGTCGACGCGCCGGATCAGCACGTTCACGGGGTCACGGCTCACGGATTCACCTCGAAGGCGCGGGCGCGCCTGATCTGGTCCGGGTCGTCCATGGCGGCCCGGATCTCCTCCGGGCGGCCGTTGTCGACGAAGTGATCGACCTTCACCTCGATGAAGAGCGCGTCGGCGCGGACGGCCACGGGTCCGTCGGGACCGTCGATGCGTCCGACGGCCGTCGAGTAGATCTTCCGTCCGGCCACCGCCACGACCTCGGCGGTCAGATGCAGCGTGGTGCCCACCGCCACCGGCGCGACGAAGTCCGTCTCCAGGCGGCCGGTCACGGCGATCGTCCGCAGCAGCCAGTTCAGCGAGCCGAGGGCCTCGTCGAGGGCGCTCGCCAGCACACCGCCGTGCGCGAGGCCCGGGGCGCCCTGGTGTGCGGTCCGCACGGTGAACTCGGCGGTGAGGGAGACACCCTCGCCCGCCCGCGCCTCCAGATGCAGTCCGTGAGCCTGCTCGCCGCCGCAGCCGAAGCACTGGCCGTAGTGCGCGCCGAGCAGTTCACCGGGCGCGGGAGCGTCGGGATGACGCACCGGCTTCCTGGCGTCGGCGGGAGGCTTGAGAACTGCGGACGAACCACTCACAGCCGCAGACCTTACCCGCGCGTCGGAGATATACCGACACCGTGCCAAGCTTGGGCACATGCAGCTCTCCGCCGCCCCCTACGAAGAACGCCTGACCGCTCCCCGCTCCTGGTGGCTGATCAGCCTCCTGGTCGGGGTCTCCATGGCACTGATCCTGCTGCCGTTCGGCACGCTGCCGATGCTCGGCGGCCTGGCCGGCGGCACCGCTGCCGCGGCCGTCGTCGCCAGTTCGTACGGCTCGCCGCGCATCCGCGTCGTCGGCGGCTCGCTGATCGCGGGCGAGGCGAAGATCCCGGTGACGGCCCTGGGCGAGGCGGAGATCCTGGACCCGGAGGAGGCGCGCGCCTGGCGCACGTACAAGGCGGACACGCGCGCGTTCCTGCTGCTGCGCGCCTACATCCCGACCGCGCTGAAGGTCGAGGTCACCGACCCGGACGACCCGACGCCGTACCTGTACCTGTCGACGCGGGAGCCCGAGCGGCTGGCGGAGGCGCTGAAGGCCGCGCGGGCGGCGGCCGCCTAGGCAAAGTTTCGGTTCAGTTCCCGAGTTCCTTGGGGATCTCGCCGATGCGCAGCGGGTCCGCCGGAGTCTCCAGCGGTGGCAACTCGGTCAGCGTCTCCCACGGCACCTGTGCCTTGCGCAGGTCCTTGCGGATGTGCTCGGCGAGCTTGCGGGTGTCTCTGCGGTTCATGACCGCCCCTACCGCGGCGCCCACCATGAACGGCATCAGGTTCGGCAGGTTGCGGACCATGCGCTTCATGATCTGCTGGCGCAGCTGGCGCTTCATCTGCCCGTTCATCGCCGCACTGAACGTCGACGGCTTCGTCACGTCGACCCCGCGCTCTCCTGACCAGGAGTTCAGATACGCGGTGCTGCGCTGCTTGAGATTTCCGGGCGGGCGTACGCCGTAGACCTCGTGCAGCTCGGCGATCAGTTTCAGCTCGATGGCCGCGACGCCGGTGATCTCGGCGGCCAGTTCGGTCGGCATCGCGGGCGGTACTGGCAGCATGGCCGCCGCTCCGATGCCGGCGCCGACCGTGGACGTCGCGTTCGCCGCGCCCGTCACGAGCTTGTCCGCGAGTTGCTCGGGCCCGAGGCCCGGGAACTGCCGGCGCAGCGTCTCGAGGTCGCGTACGGGGATCCGCGGGGCGATCTCGATCAACCGGTCGGCGAGGTACGCCAGGCCCGCCCGGGCCCGGCTGCCGCTCTTGCGGACGCCTTCCCTGGCCTTGTCCCGGATGACCGCCGCACGTCTCCGTGCGACGGGTGCCGGAGCCTCCGTCGGGACCGGCACCGGGAGGTCAGCCCGGTCGGCCGGTTCGAGCGAGGCCGATCCTGAATCGGATGAGCCCCGCTCGTCGTCACGCGCGCCATGAGGACCGTCGAGCGGCCCTTCGTCCGCTCCCCGCGCGGGGAAGCGGCGCTTCCAGGGAGGGGTCGAGCCAGTCACGGCCGACCCGTCCTCAGTCGCAGTCGCGGCAGATCGGCTGACCGTTCTTCTCCCGGGCCAGCTGGCTGCGGTGGTGCACCAGGAAGCAGCTCATGCAAGTGAACTCGTCCTGCTGCTTGGGCAGCACCCGGACGGCCAGCTCCTCGTTCGAGAGGTCCGCGCCGGGCAGCTCAAGGCCTTCTGCGGCCTCGAACTCGTCGACGTCCACTGCGGAGGTCGACTTGTCGTTCCTACGGGCCTTGAGCTCTTCAAGGCTGTCCGAGTCGACGTCGTCGTCGGTCTTGCGTGGGGTGTCGTAATCCGTTGCCATGTCGCTCTCCCCCTCTGGGTGTCTGCGGTGTCTCCAGCGCACGTAACGCGTGAGAGGCCGGACTTGTGCCCGACCCGAGGCGGAGATTTTGCCTCACATCAAGGTCTGTTACTCAATCGACACCCAACCGGACTCCTCAAGAGTGATCGGCTTGGATGGCGATGCGGACCGTACACGGTCCCGATGCCGCACTTCAAAGGCGTCTCACCGTGTACTTCCCGTGATCAAGCCCCCCGAAAACCGGGATTTTCCCGGCTTTCCGACAGGGTGCATGATCACTGAGAGTAGATGGCCGGAAAGTTGCCTTTGTGATCGATCACACACGGAGACGCCAGGAGCGGTCCGTGAAAATTCCGCGCAAAGCGAACATCCCCGTGTGTGTCGCGGCATGATCTCAGACGGGCAGGGTGACCCGCATCACGAGCCCTCCCCCCTCTCGTGGTTGTGCCGTGATGTGCCCGCCGTGTGCCCGGGCCACGGACCGGGCGATGGACAGCCCGAGTCCGACGCCCTTGTCGCTGCCCGTGCGCTCGGTGCGCAGCCGTCTGAACGGCTCGAAGAGATTGTCGATCTCGTACGCCGGGACGACCGGGCCCGTGTTCGTGACGACCAGGACCGCCTGACCGTGCTGGACCTCGGTGCCGACCTCGACCCAGCCTCCCTCCGGGACGTTGTACCGCACGGCGTTCTGTACGAGGTTCAGTGCGATCCGCTCCAGCAGTACGCCGTTGCCCTGGACCACCGCCGGTTTCTGCTCGCCCCGGATCAGCACGCCCTTGGCCTGCGCCTCGGCGTGCACCTGGTCGACGGCCTGCGAGGCGACCTCGGCGAGGTCCACCGGTTTGCGCTCGACGATCTGGTTGTCGCTCCGCGCGAGCAGCAGCAGGCCCTCCACGAGCTGCTCGCTGCGCTCGTTGGTGGCCAGCAGCGTCTTGCCCAGTTGCTGGAGCTCCACCGGCGCGTTCGGGTCGGACAGGTGCACTTCGAGGAGCGTGCGGTTGATCGCGAGCGGGGTGCGCAGTTCGTGCGACGCGTTTCCGACGAAGCGCTGCTGGGCGGTGAAGGCTCTCTGCAGCCGCTCCAGCATGTCGTCGAAGGTGTCCGCCAGTTCCTTGATCTCGTCGTCCGGGCCGTCCAGCTCGATCCGGCGGGACAGGTCCGAGCCCGCCACCGCGCGTGCCGTGCGCAGAATCCGGCCCAGCGGCGACAGGACGCGGCCCGCCATGGCGTAGCCGAACGCGAAGGCGATCACGGCGAGGCCGAGGAGGGCCAGCAGCGAGCGGCTGAGCAGATTGTCCAGGGCGTGCTGACGCTGCTCGTTGACGCAGTCGTTCATGGCGCTGTTGAACGTGCTCGGCGAGGCGCTGTCGGGCAGGTTGCAGATGTCGCTGGTGACCTTGCCCTCGACGATCTTGAAGGGGAGGTTGCTGCCGACGTTCAGCGCCTGCGCCGCCAGCAGATAGATGATCGACAGCAGCAGGATGCCCGCGATCAGGAACATGCCGCCGTACAGCAGCGTGAGCCGTATCCGGATGGTCGGGCGCAGCCAGGGGAACGGGGCCTCCGGCCTGCGGGGGTCCCAGGTGGGCTTCGGGGGCGCCTGGGGAGGCGCCGGTGTGGCGGCCACTGGATCAGATCCGGTAACCGGAGCCGGGGACGGTGACGATGACGGGCGGCTCGCCCAGCTTGCGGCGCAGGGTCATCACGGTCACGCGCACGACGTTGGTGAACGGGTCCGTGTTCTCGTCCCAGGCCTTCTCCAGCAGCTGTTCCGCGGAGACGACCGCGCCCTCGCTGCGCATCAGCACCTCCAGTACGGCGAACTCCTTCGGCGCGAGCTGGACCTCCTTGCCGTCGCGGAAGACCTCGCGGCGGTTCGGGTCGAGCTTGATGCCGGCGCGCTCCAGGACGGGCGGCAGTGGCACGCTGGTGCGCCGGCCCAGGGCACGCACGCGTGCCGTCAGCTCGCTGAACGCGAAGGGCTTGGGGAGATAGTCGTCGGCGCCGATCTCCAGGCCCTCGACCCGGTCGCTGACGTCGCCCGAGGCCGTGAGCATCAGCACGCGTGTGGGCATGCCGAGTTCGACGATCTTGCGGCAGACGTCGTCGCCGTGCACCAGCGGGAGGTCGCGGTCGAGGACGACCACGTCGTAGTCGTTGACGCCGATGCGCTCCAGGGCGGCCGCACCGTCGTACACGACGTCGACGGCCATGGCCTCCCGGCGCAGTCCGGTGGCCACCGCATCGGCGAGCAGTTGCTCGTCCTCGACGACGAGTACGCGCACGTCGCTTGTCCTTCCTGTGTCCACCCGCGTAGCGCCTCCAGGGCGCACGCGGGCAGGGTCTACGTGGGATTGTTGACCTCCATCCTGCCCTTTTCGGCCATAAGTCGGCGGTAAGGCGGGGAACCGGGGCCCTGGAGGAGCGTGCGGCAACCGGGAATACGAGATTTTCTCCTCGGGTTGAGGTTTCCGTGGGAGGGAGCGCGGGGAGGACCGATTACACCCCGCGATCACGCTCTGCATGTACCGCAGCACCATGCGGTACGCCGCAATCCGCTTTCCGCAGAGCGGGCGTGGGTGTCCGGCACCGTCGCCGCCCAGCCCGGGCAGCGCTGGGCATCCACAGGAGACGTGATCGCCCCTTCCGAACGGCACACCCCCGTGCCACCGACCCACGACCCAGGACGAGGGGGCGCAGCATGGACGCATTCACCGCAGGACTTCTGCAGCGCATAAGGGCGACCGAGTCCGACCTGACGCGGGCTCGTGACGAGGGCGACGACTTCCTCGTCGAGGTGGAGCAGGGCGAACTCGACGACCTGCGCCGCCTCGCGGCCGAACACGGTGTGGAGGTCGGCGCGTCCAGCGTCTGATCCACAGCACGCGCACGACGACAGTCCCCGGCGAATCCAGCGCCGGGGACTGTCGTTTGGGGACGCGGTTCTTGCTCAGTCGTGGATCTTGCTCAGTCGTGCCAGGCGCCGAAGTCCTCCAGGAGGCGCTGAAGGGGCTCGAAGACGCCCGGTGTGGCCGCGACCGTCAGGGCGTTCGACGGGGGCTCTGCGGGGCGTCCGCCGGTCAGCGCGCCTGCTTCACGGGCGATCAGGTCACCGGCGGCCAGGTCCCAGGGGTGCAGGCCCCGCTCGTAGTAGCCGTCCAGGCGGCCCGCGGCCACGTCGCACAGGTCGACCGCGGCCGAGCCGCCGCGCCGGATGTCACGCAGGAGCGGGATGAGTTTCTGTACGACGTCGGCCTGGTGGGCGCGGACTTCGGAGACGTAGTTGAAGCCGGTCGAGACCAGGGCCTGGTCGAGGGGCGGCGCCGGGCGGCAGGTCAGCTTCCGCTCGCCGTCCCACGCGCCCGTGGCCCACGCGCCGCCGCCGCGTATCGCGTGGAACGTCTCACCGCGCATCGGCGCCGCGACGACACCGACGACTCGCTCGCCGTTCTGCTCGGCGGCGATGGAGACGGCCCAAGTCGGCAGTCCGTACAGGTAGTTGACGGTACCGTCGAGCGGGTCGATCACCCAGCGGATGCCGCTCGAGCCCTCGACGGAGGCGCCCTCCTCGCCGAGGAAGCCGTCGTCGGGGCGGCGGTCGGCGATCAGTCCGGTGATCAGCTTCTCGGCCGCGATGTCCATCTCGGTCACCACGTCGATCGGGCTGGACTTGGTGGCGGCGACCGCGAGGTCGGCCGGGCGGCCGTCACGCAGCAGCTCGCCCGCCTGTCGGGCGGCCTCCTGGGCCAGGGCGAGCAGGTCCGAGTGCAGGGGGTCGGTCACGGCGCTCCTCACGCGTACGTGCTGTCGGCGCCCGCGGCGGCGGGACGGGGGGCGCGGGCCGGGCAGCAGCCCACCGGGCAGAGGTGGTGGCTCGGTCCCAGGGCGCCCAGGGCGCACGGTGTGACCTCCTGGCCGCGCTCGACGGCGGCCCGCTCCAGGACGAGGTCGCGGATGGCGGCGGCGAACCGCGGGTCTGCGCCGACGGTGGCGGAGCGGCGCAACGGCAGCCCCAGCTCCTCGCCCTTCGCCTTGGCCTCCGTGTCGAGGTCGTACAGGACCTCCATGTGGTCGGAGACGAAACCGATGGGCGCCATGACGACCGCCGGGACCCCGGCCGCGTGGCGTTCCTCAAGGTGGTCGCAGATGTCGGGCTCCAGCCACGGAATGTGGGGGGCTCCGGAGCGCGACTGGTACACCAGCTGCCAGGGGTGGTCGATGCCGGTGCGCTCGCGCACGGCCTCCGCGATCAACTCCGCGACGTCCAGGTGCTGCTCGACGTAGGCGCCGCCGTCACCGTGGTCCTCGACCGGGCCGGAGGTGTCCGCGGCGGCCGTCGGGATCGAGTGGGTGGTGAAGGCGATGTGCGCGCCGTCCCGGACGTCCTCGGGGAGATCGGCCAGTGACTGGAGCACGCCGTCGATCATGGGCTCCAGGAAGCCGGGGTGGTTGAAGTAGTGCCGCAGCTTGTCGATCTTCGGCAGCTCCAGGCCCTCGGCCTGAAGCTGGGCGAGCGAGTCCGCCAGGTTCTCGCGGTACTGGCGGCAGCCCGAGTACGAGGCGTAGGCGCTGGTGGCGAGGACCAGGATGCGGCGGCGGCCGTCGGCGACCATCTCGCGCAGGGTGTCCGTCAGGTACGGCGCCCAGTTGCGGTTGCCCCAGTAGATCGGCAGGTCCACGCCGTGCTCGGCGAAGTCCTTGCGGAGGGCGTCGAGAAGGGCGCGGTTCTGGTCGTTGATCGGGCTGACCCCGCCGAACAGGAAGTAGTGCCGGCCGACTTCCTTGAGGCGTTCCTTGGGGATGCCGCGCCCTCGCGTCACGTTCTCCAGGAACGGAACCACGTCGTCCGGGCCCTCCGGGCCGCCGAACGAGAGCAGGAGCAGGGCGTCGTAGGGAGAGGCATCGAGCGCGTCTGGCATGACTCGATCCTGCCACCCGGCACTGACAGCCGGGAAACGGCGGGGTGACCGGTGCGGTCCCGGTGGTGCAAGTGGGTGACATGCCTCGTAACCTGTATCAGCCCTCTTTACGCCTTACCCCAGCCCGCGCCGGGCCAGTGCCCGGCCGAGGGAAACCCGCACCCGCCGTACCGGAGACCCCGTGCCCAGCCCGTACCTCGCCCTGTTCGCCGCCCCCGGCTCCAAGGGCTTCGCCGCCGCCGGCTTCCTCGGGCGGATGCCGCTGTCGATGATGGGCATCGGCGTCGTCACGATGATCTCCCAGCTCACCGGGCGGTACGGACTGGCGGGCGCCCTGTCGGCCACCATCGCGCTGGCGGCCGCGATCGCGGGCCCGCAGGTGTCGCGGCTGGTGGACCGGTACGGGCAGCGGCGGGTGCTGCGCCCGGCGACGCTGGTGTCGCTCGTCGCGGCGGCACTGCTGCTGTTCGCCGCGCACTACGAGTGGCCGGACTGGGTGCTGTTCGTGGCCTGCGTCGGGATCGGCTGCGTGCCGAGCATCGGAGCGATGATCCGTGCCCGCTGGGCGGCCCTGTACCGGGGCACCCCGCAGCTGCACACCGCGTACTCCTTCGAGTCCGTGGTGGACGAGATCTGCTTCATCTTCGGGCCGATCATCTCCATCGGCCTGTCCACGGCGTGGTTCCCGGAGGCGGGACCGCTGCTCGCCGCCTGCTTCCTGGCGGCCGGGGTCTTCTGGCTCACCGCACAGCGCGCGACCGAGCCGAAGCCGCATCCGCGCGAGCACCACAGCGGCGGCAGCGCGCTGCGCGCACCCGGTCTGCAGGTCCTGGTGGCCACCTTCGTGGCGACCGGAGCGATCTTCGGGGCCGTCGACGTGGTCACCGTGGCCTTCGCCGAGGAGCAGGGGCACAAGGGCGCCGCGAGCCTGGTGCTGGCGATCTACGCCGCGGGCTCCTGCGTAGCAGGAGCCGTGTTCGGGCTGCTGCGGTTCCATGGGGCGCCCGAACGTCGCTGGCTGCTGGGCGTATTCATGATGGCCGTGAGTATGATCCCCCTCCTACTGGTCGGAAACTTGCCGTTTCTGGCCGTGGCGCTGTTCGTTGCGGGTCTGTCCATCGCTCCCACGATGATCACGACGATGTCCCTCATCGAAGAGCACGTACCACGCGCGCAGCTCACCGAAGGCATGACCTGGGTGAGCACAGGGCTCGCGGTCGGGGTCGCACTCGGCTCCTCCGTGGCCGGCTGGGTCATCGACGCGGCCGGAGCGCGTGCCGGGTACGGGGTTCCGGCGGTGTCCGGGGCCGTCGCGGTCGCGGTCGGTTTCCTCGGGTATCGCCGGCTCAGCAGGCCGGCCCCACGGCGGGGAGGCACCGTTGAGCACCACAGTGAGCGGCAGGAACGGCACGTGGCGTAACTGGGGTGGCACCGTCGCCGCCCGGCCGGCGCGGCAGGTCGAACCCGCCTCCGTGGACGAACTGGCCGCGGCCGTACGCAAGGCGGCGGAGGACGGGCTGACGGTGAAGGCCGTCGGTTCCGGGCATTCGTTCACGTCCGTCGCCGCCACCGACGGTGTGTTGATCCGCCCTCAACTGTTGACCGGCATCCGCAACATTGATCGCGAAGCCGGGACGGTCACGGTGGAGGCCGGCACCCCGCTCAAGAGACTCAACATGGCTCTCGCCCGTGAGGGCCTGTCGCTCACGAACATGGGCGACATCATGGAGCAGACGGTCTCCGGGGCCACCAGCACCGGCACCCACGGCACCGGTCGCGACTCGGCCTCGATAGCCGCCCAGATCAAGGGCCTTGAGCTGGTCACGGCCGACGGCTCGGTGCTCACCTGCTCCGAGAAGGAGAATCCGGAGGTCTTCGCGGCCGCGCGCACAGGCCTGGGCGCCCTCGGCATCATCACCGCGATCACCTTCGCCGTGGAGCCGATCTTCCTGCTCACGGCCCGCGAGGAGCCGATGAGTCTGGACCAGGTCACCAGCCGGTTCGACGAACTCTGGGCGGAGAACGAGCACTTCGAGTTCTACTGGTTCCCGCACACCGGCAACACCAACACCAAGCGCAACAACCGCAGCGCGGGCCCGGAACAGCCGGTGGGGCAGCTCGCGGGCTGGTTCGAGGACGAGTTCCTCTCCAACGGCGTCTTCCAGGTGGCCCAGTGGGCCGGCCGGGCGGTGCCCGCCACCGTCCCGGCGATCGCCCAGATCTCCAGCAAGGCGCTGTCCGCCCGGACTTACACCGATATCCCCTACAAAGTCTTCACTTCTCCGCGCCGGGTGCGCTTCGTGGAGATGGAGTACGCCGTTCCGCGCGAGGCCGTCGTCGAGACGCTGCGCGAACTGAAGACGACGGTCGACCGCTCCGGCCTCAGGATCAGTTTCCCGGTCGAGGTGCGCACGGCCCCCGCCGACGACATCACGCTCTCCACGGCGTCCGGCCGCGACACCGCCTACATCGCCGTCCACATGTTCAAGGGGACGCCCTATCAGGCGTACTTCACCGCCGCCGAACGAATCTTCACCGCGCACGAGGGCCGCCCGCACTGGGGCAAGGTGCACACCCGGGACGCCGATTACTTCGCCGGGGTGTACCCCCGATTCGGTGAGTTCACGGCGTTGCGGGATCGGCTCGATCCCGAACGGCGGTTCCAGAACGACTACTTGCGGAGGGTGCTGGGGTCGTAACCGACTTGGGACGTGCACGCGTAACCATTGGTTCCGTTTCTGCCGATTGCGTGAAGTGCGCCACTTTCAAGATCCCGAAAACCCGCACCCGTACGGCCAAGTCCCACCCCTTGCCAGAAGTTGGGCGGCGAGCCAATCCACGCACGTGGTCCAAATGGAGTACTGTTGCGAGCCCTGGGTCCGGTCTCCCGCCAGGGCGTCCGTGGCCTTCAAGGACCGCCGTGAGGGGGCTAGTTGCACAGGGTGACGGAGTTTGTCACTTAGCGTTGCGAATAGGTAACCGTGCCATAACGGCGATCCAGGGCCCTGGCCCGACACGCCGGGCAACTCGGCAAGGTTGTGGCAGGCTGCACCCGGGCAGGCCACACTCGACTAGCGGAAGCAGCGACGCACGTGACGTCGGCAGGCACCACCCGGGAGGTCCCCATGCCCGAACTGCGTGTCGTGGCCGTCTCCAATGACGGCACACGGCTGGTGCTCAAGGCTGCCGACTCGACGGAGTACACCCTTCCGATTGATGAACGGCTGCGCGCCGCCGTGCGCGGCGACCGGCCACGCCTCGGCCAGATCGAGATCGAGGTGGAGAGCCATCTCCGCCCCCGTGACATCCAGGCGCGCATACGTGCGGGTGCGACCGCGGAAGAGGTCGCACAGATGGCCGGAATTCCGGTCGACCGCGTGCGCCGCTTCGAGGGCCCGGTGCTGGCCGAGCGCGCCTTCATGGCCGAGCGCGCCCGCAAGACACCCGTCCGCAGACCCGGCGAGAACGCTGCCGGACCTCAGCTCGGCGAGACCGTCCAGGAGCGGCTGCTGCTGCGCGGCGCCGAGAAGGACAGCGTCCAGTGGGACTCGTGGCGCCGTGACGACGGCACCTGGGAAGTCCTGCTGGTCTACCTCGTCGCGGGCGAACCGCACTCGGCGAGCTGGACGTACGACCCGCCCCGGCGGCTCGTGCAGGCCGTCGACGAGGAGGCGCGCTCGCTGATCGGCGAGTCCGAGGACCTCGCCACGGCGGAGCCCAGCTTCCCCTTCGTGCCACGCATCGCCCGGCTGCCCCGCGATCGCCCGATGGACCGCCCGGACCGTCCGATGCTGCCGTCGCCCTCCCCCGAACCCGAGGTGGAGAGCACCGGCGAACGCGACTCGCTGACCAGCCTCCTGGAGGCGGTGCCGAGCTTCCGCGGCGACATGGTCGTCCCGGAACGCCCGGCGCCGGAGCCGGTGGAGGAACCTCCCGCCGCGCCCGAACCCGCCGAGGAGGAACCCGCTGCGCCGGCCGCCTCGGCCGGGGCCGGTTCCGCCTATGACGATGTCCTCGGGACACATTCCGGAGGC